>JABXJY010000507.1 GCA_013375385.1 Desulfobacterales bacterium | reverse complement strand
ATGCGGAATTGTCGAAGGTTCCCCCTAAAGAGTACCATTCCAATCTGGACCGAATGATGGAAGACATTCGGGGTATCATCGAGCGAAGTCTACGAAGTCGCGTGGACTTCGGCGTGCCGACGGGCAGCCTCCTGAGCGGGGGGCTCGACAGCAGCGTGATCGCCCATCTGGCTAGTAAGGCATATGTGGAGAGATTTGGAGGGAACGCGCGATTGAAGACCTTTGCCTTGGGTACCGGCAAGGGCAGTGATATTCAAAACGCTCGGGCTATGGCCACCTATCTCAACACAGATCATCGCGAACTGATTGTAGAGCTCAAAGACATCCTCCAGGTCCTACCTGAGGTCATCTATTATCTGGAATCCTTTGACCCCTCCTTGGTCAGAAGCTCGGTCTCAAATTTCCTCATATCCCGATATGCTCGTGGGCAGGGCATGCAGGTGCTGCTATCTGGTGAAGGGGGTGATGAGGTGTTTTGCGGGTATGATTACCTTAAGGATTTTCCGCCCGAAGACCTGTTCCGCCGGCAAATAGAATGTATTGGATTCCTGCATAACAACGCCGCATTGCGGCTGGATCGCATGAACCAGTGCCATGGTCTTCGTGTGGTGGCCCCTCTCATATCGGGGGAACTGCTGGACTATGCATTGGCCATCCCACCGGAGTACAAGCAGAGATCAGAAGGCGGTCAAAAGATCGAAAAGTGGATCTTCAGAAAGGCATTTGAATCCCTCCTGCCCGAAGCTGTGGTCTGGGGCGTCAAGAGGGAATTTTCCCAGGGATCGGGTTCCGCGGAACTGCTTCCAGCATACCTTGAGGAGAAGA
>JABXJY010000506.1 GCA_013375385.1 Desulfobacterales bacterium | reverse complement strand
CGCCCCAACCCACAAGGTAAATACCGGGCTCAATAGTAAATACCATGCCATTAACAAGGTGTTCTGGTGAATTTGGACCAAGGCGTGGTTGCTCGTGAGGGACTAACCCTACACCATGACCTAAACCATGTCCAAAGGCATCACCATAGCCTGCCTGTTCAATAACTGTTCTGGCCAAACTGTCAGCCTGCTCGCCAGTCATACCCTCCTTAATTATAGCCAGTGCCGCCAGCTGGGCGCCAAGAACGGTACTATACATTTTACTAAAGGTATCATCATGAGGGCCAAGGCAAATAGTGCGGCTGAGGTCACTGCTGTAGCCGCCACATCTGGCGCCCATGTCAATTATCACTGGCTCCCCGGAGCGGATAGTACGTGGTGAAGGCTTAGCATGGGGCAAAGCTGAATTTGGACCGGAGGCAACAATAACATCAAAGGGTATAGTCTCGCTGCCGTTCTCGCGCAGGAATTTCTCTATCTCCCAGGCTACTTCTTGCTCACTCATACCAATATGAATTATCTCCTCAATATAGGCAAAAGCGTTATCAGTTATTTCGGCAGCTTTGGTAATAAACTCAATCTCCTCCGGCTCTTTGATTGCCCTAAGGGATTCCACCAGCCCATTTACGGGGCCAAGCTTGAGCTGGGACGGCTTCAGTATGTCGGTTAGCTTTCGGTGCATGGCAACGGTAATGTGTCCGGCTTCAAACCCCAATCTCTTCAAATCCAGCCCAGCCGTAAGTTTGGGAAACCAGTCGGCGATATCATTGGTTATCGGAAAAATCTCGTAGCCAGGGGCCTGGGTTTTAGCCTGCTCTAAATAGCGAAA
>JABXJY010000035.1:1545-15548 GCA_013375385.1 Desulfobacterales bacterium | reverse complement strand
AGAAACTTGGGATCAAGGGCTACTTCGACATTCAAATCCAGTCGGTTAAATTGTCACCATGTAAACACTTTTGAACGTTACCAACCTATATTCCGCTGGCGCCCTTGGACAACCTCAGGACTTTTAGCTCCATAGAGGCAGGTGATCTCCTATACGAGGCCCTCATCCGGGCCTTTTTTGTTGCAAAGCTGGGTAAGAAGAGGTATACTTGTTGTACAATTGTACATGTTATGGGGCCAGACAATGAATCTCGTGCTGGATACTTCCGTGATAATTGCGGTAATCACAAATGAAAAACACAAAAAGCAGTTAATAGAGCTTTCCAAAGGGGCTGAATTGATTGCTCCGTCATCGTTACACTGGGAAATTGGAAATGCATTTTCTGCAATGTTCAAACGTGGGAAAATAACACTGGAGCACGCTGTCGCTGCTCTGGCTGCTTATAAGCAAATCCCAATCCAGTTCTCTGATGTGGATTTGGATACAGCTCTTGAGCTTTCTTACAATCTCAACATGTATGCTTATGATGCATACGTAATTGGATGCGCTCTAAAGCACAGGAGTCCCTTAGTATCCCTTGATGGCAGCTTGCTTGAAGCAGCGCAGAGGGCAGGTGTGAAAATAAAAGAGGTGAGACCATGACGATCTACACATTTTCTGAGGCAAGACAAAAACTTGCCTCTGTCCTGGAGAAGGCAAAAACCGATGGAAGGGTTCTTGTTAAAAGAAAGGATGGATCGCTCTTTGCGATCCAACCTGTCTCAAAGAAGGAATCTCCACTCGATGTTGAGGGCATTGATATTGGCTTATCTGCTGACGAGATTGTCGGGATTGTGCGTGAGGTCCGGGAGAGGTAGAAAGCCAAATAGCTTTTCGATTGCCTGCTAACCCCTCGCTGAAGCGGATGATAAGGGAGACATTGCTTCTGAAGCAACTTAAGGGTCACGACATCATCTTGATGTGGTCTGTCCCAAAATACTCTTATTCACTCGATGCCTTTTCTCCTGACGTGATAGCATGCCATTGTTTCGTCTAATCGTCGGGCACGGTTATGACGCAAATGCATCTCACAGTATGTGTTTGTAAGTTGTTCTAGAAGCAACGCCCCTTTCACGGGAGCATCGGTACTTGAACATGGTGTTCCGAAGGGCATCCTCAAACCGCTTAAATCCATCACGGGTATGTGTGAACGTCAGCTCCGACGGATGACACCTGCTGTGGTGCCCATACAGGCATCACGTTTGGTCTTGCTTACATCCAGTCCTATCATCAAGAGCCCTGGCTGCTGAATATACTCTTTACGTTTCCTCTGCTTTCGGTCGTAATCTTTCAATCTCATGGGACACTCCTCCTTAATTTGGTTGTACAGTAAACACCTAATATCTTATAGAGGTGTGTCCTATGAGATCAATATAACTCATTGGTCTCTTATACGAGCCTATCATAGAAAGGAAAATCCATGATTGGTGGGGGAAGATTCACGATTCGAGGCGTGATACAAGTTCACCAGGGGTCACGGCCTGCCCTTTTGTTTGACTTGGCGCTCGAAATGTGGTTAATAGCGAAAGAGCATAAACCCATAAGCAAGTAGACACCCAAGGGCTTACACCCGTGGCACTTGGAGGTAAAGCGCGGCCTTGAGGTCTTTTCTGAGTGACTGGTGGGAGGCCGCCGTGCTTTTCACGACTTATCAGCGGGGGAAACCGCAGCCCCCGACTTGTCGGGGGAATGCGGAGGGGGCAAAACTCCCCTGCAGATAAGTCGTAGAAAGGACCAGGCCGGGAGCCTTGGAACCGAAGAAAAGACTTCAAGGACGCGTGATATACATTCTAATGCATTGACCCCGGGGCTCACGCCCGGGGTCCTCTGCCAATTCTTGATGGAGGTAGACCGCATGACCAGGGTTGACAATTCCGCCAAAAGCCGCGACATCGCACACTGCATCCACCCCTATACCAACCTCAAGATCCACCTCGAGAAGGGTCCGCTGATCATAGCTGAGGGCAAGGGGATCTACGTATACGACGAGGAGGGCAAGGAGTACATTGAGGGCCTCGCCGGTCTTTGGTGCACCTGCCTGGGATTCGGGGAGGATGAGCTGATCGAGGCGGCCGTCCGACAGATGCGCAAGCTGCCCTATTACCACACGTTCGCCCACAAGGCCACGAATCCCTCTATCGATCTGGCTGAGAAGCTGAAGGAAATCGCTCCGGTGCCGGTGTCGAAGGTCTTCTTTGCAAACTCTGGGTCCGAGGCCAACGACTCGCTTGTGAAGCTGGTCTGGTATTACAACAACGCCTTAGGCCGGCCGCAGAAAAAGAAGATCATCTCCCGTTGGAAGGGCTACCACGGCGTCACAGTGGCGACTGGGAGCCTCACGGGCCTGCCCAGCAACCACCAGGACTTCGACCTGCCAATCGCGAATATTCTGCACACCGATTGTCCGCACTACTATCGCTTCGCCGAGGAGGATGAGTCGGAAGAGGAGTTTGCCGCACGCATAGCAAGAAATCTCGAGAAGCTCATTCAGGATGAGGGGCCGGACACGGTCGCAGCCTTTATTGCCGAGCCCGTGATGGGCGCCGGCGGCGTTATCGTGCCTCCGAAGACCTATTTCCAAAAGGTCCAGGAGGTACTCAGGCGCCACCAGGTGCTCATGCTGGCCGATGAGGTCATCTGTGGCTTCGGACGCACCGGCAACATGTTTGGCTGTGAGACCTTTGGGATCAAGCCCGACGCCATCACCGTGGCAAAAGCGATGTCCTCGGCGTACCTACCGATTTCTGCCGTTCTGCTCTCCGAGGACATCTTCGAGGCAATGGTCAAGGAGAGCGAGAAGATCGGTGTCTTCGGACACGGGTTTACCTACTCGGGCCACCCGGTCCCGGCAGCCGTCGCAGTTCGAACCATCCAACTCATACAACAGCGCAATCTCGTGGATCATGTACGCCAGGTTGCACCGCGCTTCCATGAGCGTCTGAAGGCCTTTGCAGACCACCCGTTGGTGGGCGAAGTACGCGGCGTGGGCCTTATTGGTGCGGCCGAACTCGTCGCCGACAAGGCTGCCAAACGGCCTTTCCACCCAACTCAGGCGGTCGGTGCCTATTGCTCTGGGCGGGCCGAGGTGCATGGCCTCATCGTGCGCGCAATGGTGGATTCCGTTGCTTTCTGTCCGCCCCTCATCATCACCGAATCCGAGATCGACGAGATGTTCAACCGGTTCGCCAAGGCACTGGATGAGACCGAGATGTGGGTCACAGAGAACGGGCTGCGAAATGTGTCCTAGGCGCTGGCCCCAACCTCTCGAAAAACGCCAAAAGAACCAAACGGAGAAACAAGTGGGGCCGGTCCTCTAATAAGAAAGTCTTACCCGATATTTTTTCTAATACTATTCTCTCAGCCATTTCTTGTGCTAAAATACGAATAAAAACCATACTTTCTGCGTATTGCTTTGTATTCGGACTTTTACGATAATGCATAGACGGAATGAAGTTTTCCTCCTTTCCTTCATTCCCAGCTCCACCAGCCCTGTTAGGACACCTCCCTAACAGGGCTTTTTACCCTCTGTGGCTTTTCCATCAAAATATTCCCATACCCGATATTACTCGACCTCCAGCGCAGAGGTATACTGACGCATTAGGAAAGGGAATGAGCCTTGGTGCGGTCATTGCCCTGGTGATTGGCGGCGCCGGTGCCAGCATCCCTGAAGCGGTCATGCTCAAGCGTATCTTCAAAATGCCCATTTTGGTGACCTTTCTGGCCTCGGTGTTCGGTATCTTAGTTTCGGCCGACTACATCCTGAACCTCTTGTCCTGAAGGCATCCGGCCGACTCCATATGAATATAAACGGCGGACAAAGGCAGAGCGAACCGAGCACTCTGTTATTGCCTTGCAGTTTTCTTGATTGTAATATAAAAGATTATGGCAAATCGAATATGACCCAAATCGCCCAAGTCCAGACAAAAGATGACCTGAACCAGGTCAAGGTATTGTTCCAGGAATATGCAGACTCCCTGGGGTTCGATCTCTGTTTTCAGGATTTTGAAGGGGAACTTCGCTCTCTTCCCGGGAACTACTCGCCTCCAGGCGGGGCCCTCCTTGTCGCGAAGCAGGAGGGCGAGATTATTGGTTGTGTGGCTGTCCGCCCTCTCAGCTCCGAGGTGTGCGAGATGAAACGACTTTACGTCAGGCCAGAGCACAGGGGCAAAGGCATCGGTCGAGTGCTGGCAACCACAATCATTGAGGAAGCTGCCAAGTCCGGATACAAAGCCATGCGACTGGACACGCTTCCATCCATGAAAGAAGCTGTTCGGCTATACGAATCTCTGGGTTTCCAACCGACACAGCCATATTGCCACAACCCGATTCCCGGGGCCATGTATTTCCAACTGAACCTGAGACAAGGCAAGGATGGGACAACTCGTTAGGCTGCTCCGCATCATGGAAGGGGCCGTTTATTCTAAAACAACTTGACAAGAGATACCAGAAAATATACTCGTTATCCATGCCCTGTTTGAAAGGTTAGCAGGAGACTCGAATATGGGAAAAGGCGATACACGCACGAGGCGTGGAAAGATCTATCGAGGCACCTACGGTAATGCCCGCCCCAAGAAGAAAAAAGCGAAAGAGAAAGAAAAGAAATAAAACCAGCATAAGGTATCCCTATATTTCCTTTTCTGCACCCTTCCCTTCTCTTCTCCTATTTTTGGATAAGACCCCTTGGAATCACAAAATGAAGCTCCCTGCAGCAAGCTGCAGGGTATCTCGTGGTAATAACTCTTTTATATCCCCTCACCCTAACCCTCTCCCGAAGGAGAGGGAACTAAAGGGAAACCCTGTAGCGAGCTACAGGGAATAGGCAAGTTTAAGGAAATGAATTAAAAAGATGAGAGGCCGTATAATCGGCTAACATTATTGAGGAGGAACACTGATGCAAGCTGTTAATTCAGAGGAAATCAAGACGTTTGTCAGAGAACAGAGGGCTGAAGAGATGAGTCAGGAGACAAAGGGATTGACGGGGAATGAATCCTGGATTAACCCTGTTTATGATGCAGAGGATTCCGATCGAGCCATCCTTTTGCCAGGAGGCTGAAAGTGAGCAATGGAGATCTTGTCAAATTCTTGGGTACAGCTGGTGCTCGTTTTGTCGTGGCCAAACAGTTAAGGTCTTCGGCGGGTGTCTATATCAGAATGAAAGATAAGAATATCATTCTAGATCCTGGTCCAGGCACCCTCGTCAGATGCGCAAAATCTAAGCCAGCCATTGACGTCACTAAGCTCGATGCTATTATTCTCACCCATGCCCATATCGATCACTCTAATGATATAAATATACTAATCGATGCAATGACAGGCGGTGGGCTCAAAAGAAGAGGCACACTATTGGCGCCAGAGGACTGTATACATGGTGAGAATGCCGTTGTCCTGCCTTATCTGAGAGACTATGCGCAGGATATTGTAATATTAAGACATAATCAAAAATACAGTATTGACACGGTATCCTTTTCAACTTCGGGGAGACACCAACACCAGGTGGAGACATATGGCGTTATCTTTGATCACTACGGTCGCAAGATATCATTTATGGTAGATACAAAGTACTTCACGGATTTAATACAAGATTATGAAGACTCCGATATCTTGGTCATGAATGTTGTCAGATTTGCTCCCCACGACAGTGGTCAGGTAATGCATTTATGCATTGATGATGTCAGAGAGATCCTGTCAAGGATAACTCCTAGAAAGGCGATATTGACCCATTTCGGCATGACCATGCTCAAGGCAAAACCCTGGGTATTGGCGAATGAATTGTCCGACGAGTCAGGGATCGAGGTAATTGCAGCCTCAGATGGTTTGACATTAGAACTAGGGGTTTAGCATCGCGGAGAAAACAGACAAGAGGCCAAGGTTGCGGCTGATTCGAGGCGGTTATCCCCGTGAGATATCGCTCGGATCCGTTGATATTGTTGCAGCGCCCGAAGATAGCCCGCCTTTCACGGTAGACGGTGTGGCTTTCGAGGAGGACACCTTCCTCGTCCTGAGCGCCGATCGCAGGGTGCGTGATCCCAGAGAACCTCTGGTGCGACTGATGACCCGGGTGATTGAAACACGGCCCGAAACACCCGGCACCGTCCTCGTGAAGGGCAAGCGCCCCCTTCGCTTGCTTGCGATTGTGCACGATCTCAACCAGGATCCCTCGTGGAGAGAGGAGTGGATAGTGAGTGCCCTCGATGGGATCTTCCGGGAGGCTGAGAGCAGAAGGCTCCAATCGATCGCCCTCCCCTTTCTCGGGACCTCGCACGGTTCTCTGGAGAAAGAGCGTTTTATCGAGCTGCTCCGGAGTGCCCTGGAGCGGATGTCACCCAACCACCTGAAGCGCCTATGGCTCGTCGTGCCTGCTGGAGCCAGCTCCAGGATCCTCGAAACACTCGATACTGAGTCCCAGAAATGAGCGGTGAACGGAAGTGAAAGGGGAAGAAGAACCTCTCATGTCTTAGTGACAGGGATGATGGTGCCCCCTGATGGATAAATCGCCACATCGGCTCGTGGAATCTTTTCGGATACCTGATCGATAGCCTCTTGAAGAGTGGGGGAATATGAATATTTCATCATATTCACCTGCTCCCGTGAAAGACCCTCGGTGACATGGAAAACGTCGAACTTCTCGGCCAGTTCTTTAAAGTATACGACCTGCATGATATAGGAAATACCGAACGCCTTGAGATGGCCGGGAATATCCTGCTCGATCAGCTGGCGATGGAAATCACCAGCGCTCTGAGAACTTCCCATTTCCTTTATCAACGGCATAATAGGGCCTGCCTCTTTCTGTGGTGCAATCCAGATAATGGCTCCCCCTGATCGTGTACAGAAACCTGCCGTGACCAAGGCCCTTGTCGCCTGAACCCCCACTTCCAGAGGAAAGGCCGAAGTAATGGTCACATCGGCAAGCTTTGGCAGAGGGATCACGTAGAGGGATGCTGCATACCGGGAAGCCTCCCGGTGTTCTGCGATAGGATCTCCTGCAAAGGCCCGGATGACCTCCTCTTTCTCGTTAATGATGAGATCAAGTTTAAAGGTAAATCGTGCCAGACGTCCGGCGTCCACGGTGTCTTCGTAAAAGGGATTTCCATCCAGAAGATTCACTCTGCAGTTCCGATGGCGCATCCACGTAAAGTGATGGTCGGCAATGGAACGATAGGAGCATACCCCCGGCATGACAAGCTTAGATCCCCCTCCGTATCCGGCAACAGGGTGAGGCATGCACTCTCCGATGCCTATAATCAAATCGGCGAATGCAACACGCTCGTTGACTTCTACCACGGTGCCCCGGTGGGTTCTGCCGATAATAACATTGTCCGAAGCATGTGGATCGTGGGAGAAAATGCGGCCCTCCAGACGAGAAAAGGCCTCTTTACCCACCTTACCCTTGAGTTGCTCAACCGTGGGGTCAGGGTGCGTTCCTCTGGCACAGATTCCGCTCATCCGTTCATCGGGGATACCGGCCCGGTTCAGCAGATCCATAATCTCAGGCAGAGCAAGGTGAGCCGGTGTCGGCCGCTGGAGATCATCGAACAGCAATACAGCATCCATCCCGGGACGTGCCAGCTCCTCTATCTTTGGTGATCCAATGGGATGCTCCAGGGCACGCCTGATTTCCTGGAGCGGATCGGTAACCCCGGAAACAGGCGGCTTGTCCTGACCGGAGATCAAGTTCCAGCCCCGTGGAAGGGGAAAATATATCTTGGTTCCTTCATAGTTAACATAGTGGTTCATTTCTCTGACACCTCCTGTTTGGTACGGGGTTCTCTTCCGGGTAGATTACTCTGAGCGATTCCGGCTTTCTCTCTTCGTCAACTCATCCCAATTCTTATCCACTTGCTCTTGTATCGTGTCTAAATCCCTTTGCACAAGGTGTTTAAACCTACCCTGAGCCAAAAGGTAATCCCCTACCGGAAGGTTCTTGGGCTGGTGAGTTATCGTATATTCCTGCCCGTTCCTTATCTCATAGAGGGGGTAATACTTGGTCTCGACAGCCAGTCTGCCGATGTTAGCGGTGAGACTTTCCGGGTAGCGCCATCCCGTGGGGCAGGGCGACAGGACATGGATATATTTCATTCCCCTTATCTTTCTTGCCTCCGTGACCTTTCTCCGCAGATCATCGGGAAAGCAGGCGCAAGCCGAGGCGCAATAAGGGACCTCGTGAGCCCCCATGATCTCCACCATGTTTTTTTTCTTCAGGGGCTTTCCAAGGGGTGTGGTCGCTGTCCAGGCAAGCTGGGGTGTAGAGGAACTTGACTGGATCCCGGTATTCATGTAGGCCTCATTGTCAAAACAGCAGTAGATGATATTTTCATTTCTGTCGGCAGCACCGGAGAGCGCCTGAAATCCGATGTCCGTTGTGCCGCCGTCCCCGGCCAGGGCAATCACGGCAGTCTCATCATCCCCTTGAGCCAGGAGGGCATTGGATATGCCAGCCGCACTGGAGGCAGCGGTCTCAAATGCACCGTGGAAAACCGGTATCTTGAACGTTGCGTGCGGAAATGGGCCGAGCATTATTCCCAGGCAGGACGGAACCACGACAGAGATGGCCTTTCTCTCTACCGCCTGCAAAACAAGTTTGAGTCCAAGCACCTCGCCACAGCCCGCACAGGCCATATGTCCTGGATAGAGGTTATCTCTCGTATCATATTCCGAGGGCATCTTCATCCTCGATATTTACGATTGGCTTCAAGGGGGCATCGTTCATTTTTTCGGCAATATCAAATACTTTTCTGATATGCAGCGGTGAGACATTGGTTCCTCCGAGACCCAGGACAAAGCCAAATACCGGTATACCGTTTATCCTTGAATAGAGTGCGGATTTCAGCTCCTCGCAGAAAACCCCTTCCTGGCCAGGCGAAAGATTCCGATCAATAACAGCAATCTTCTTGGCATGATTCAATGCCTCAATCAATTTTGCCTTGGGAAAAGGCCTGAAGAGCCTGATCCTGACCATCCCCACCTTCCTGCCCTCCTCCCTCAATGCATCGATAGTTACCCTTGCTGTAGAGCCAATCGTAGCGGCGGTTACCAAGACAGTGTCAGCATCCTCAAGGCGGTAGCACTCCAACAGACCGTATCCCCTGCCAAACCGCTCTCTGTATTCCCTGTCAACAACCTCAGCCACCTCCAAGGCATCTTCCATGGCCATGTGCCGCTGTATGCGAAATTCTGCATATTGACTCTGGGAGACTACCTGACAAAAAGAGGCGGGGTTGTCCGTATCCAATTTGAATGGAGGTTCAAAAGGCGGCAAAAACTCGTCGATCAACCTTTGATCGGGTACCTCAACAGGTTCCATAAAGTGGGAAATATAAAAGGCCTCCAAGACAACTATGGTGGGAAGAAGTACGGTCTCAGATATCTTAAATGCCTGGATAACCGTGTCCAGGGCCTCCTGATTATCGGCTACGTAGAATTGCAGCCAGCCGGTATCTCTCTGTGAGAGACTATCTGTCTGCTCACTCCAAAAACTCCAGGGCCCTGCCATGGAACGGTTGACATTAACCAGGACAATGGGAACTCTCATCCCGGAGGCAAAGTGTAATAGCTCATGCATGAGGGCCAGTCCCTGTGATGCCGTTGCCGTAAAGGTTCTCACGCCGGTCAGCGAGGCGGAGATGCATGCTGCCATGGCCGAGTGTTCCGATTCTACCCGCATCATCCTTGCACCCAATACCCCTTGTCCATCCCATTCGGAAAGCTTTTCATAGATGGGACTCTGGGGGGTAATAGGGTAGGCTGCAATGACCTGGGGCCTGGCCAGTCTTGCCCCGTAGGCAGCGGCATGGTTACCTGTCAGAAACATTCTCATCTTGTTTCCCCCACCATCTCAATGACACCTCTCGGGCAGGCCACAGAACAGACACCGCAACCTTTGCAGTAATCAGCATCAAAACTATAGATCCCCAATTGTGCATCTCTAATGATGGATATGTCCGGACAGAAGTCTAGACAGATTTCGCAGTCACTACAGGTTCCGCATCTAAAACAGCGACAAATCTCTTCATCCATCCGTGCGGGGTCAACTCCGCAGCTTACCTCCTCACCTGTCTTTTTTCTCGCTTCAGGTTCCAGCTCATCAGGATTATTTCGAGCAGCCCCGGAGAAGAAGAGGGTATTTATCTGATCAAAGGAGACCACTCTTTTCAGATCAACCGAATTTTCTTGAGGGCCTTCAATGAAATGTTGAAAAGAAAATGTTTGACTGCTGCCTATTTGATGGGTCTCAAACGCCGTCTCAACATCTCTGCCTTCAATGAAACAGGAGATGGATAGGGCCCCCATTTTACCGCTGGCAATTGCATCTGCAACAAAGGCCTTCCCCCCTATTGCGTCTCCACCTGAAAAAACCTTGGGAAGAGATGTTCTCCCGAATCGATCCGTAACGATCTTTCCCTGTCTTATCTCAATACCCTCAGGCAGATTATCGGACTTCATGCTTTGCCCGATGGCAACAATGATCCTGTCCGCCGTATACTTCTGGATTTTCTCCCCTACGCGGATGATCTCCACGGCCCCAGATTCCTCATCTCTTTTTACCTCTGCCCTGCAGAAATCAAGAGAAAAAGGGCTCCCATTCCCTCTATGAAGTCTGTGAGGGGCCCACCCGTTTAGAATGGCTATTCCCTCCTCCAGTGCCTCTTTGACCTCTTCCGGAAGTGCCGGCATTTGATCCCTGGATTCAGGAACCAGTACCGTAATATTACCCCCTTTCCCCTTGCGGAGTCGCAGGAGACTTCGAGCCGCGTCTATGGCAACATTACCACCTCCAATGATAAGGGTCTTTTGTGTATCGTCTTCCAGAGACCATCTCTGAGGATCAGCCAAGAAATCCAGACCTGTCAAGATATCACCCTCCGGGGAGTCCGTTTCAAACAGGGTTGTCCCTGACTGAAGTCCGATGGAGATAAAGACCGCATCGAATGATTCAAGCTCTTTGAAGCCCAGATCTTTGCCAACCGTTGCCCCAAGGCGTGTCTGTATCCCCAGTGAGTGTATTCTTTCAATTTCACGGTCAAGGATAGGCCGCGGTAGGCGGTAGGAAGGGATGCCATACCGCAGCATACCCCCTGGCTCTGATTTGGCCTCAAATAGGGTAATATGATACCCTGATCTGGCCAGATGATAGGCAGCACTCAAACCAGCCGGGCCTGAGCCTATGACTGCAATTCTTTCTCTTCTTGAATGAACCGGGACACCCGTCCTTATAGCTACCTGACCGCGGTCAGATAAGAAGCGTTCAAAACTCCGAGTATTGATGGATTCGTCAAAATTCCCCCGATTGCATTCGGCTTCACAGGGGTGATAGCAGACCCTGCCGCAGACACCAGGCAGGGGATTTTCCTCAAGATAAATCCGCAGGGCTCCATCGATATCCCCTCTTGATGCCCTATGGAAGGCGGCGGGAATGTCAATACCAATGGGGCAAGCATGACAGCAGGGAGCAACCTTATTGACAAAAACCGGCCGCTCCGCCCTTTGACTTCCTGTCTTAAAGATGAGTGAGGTATCAAAAGAGACGGCTGTAAGTGGTTCGCTCTTGTTCAAAACAGCCCTGTTCGGTGGTACCATTGGAACTCAAACCCCTTTTCCTCAAATAATAGAAACCCTTTCATAGGCCTCTCTGGCTGCGACTACGTTTTGGTCAATAGCCCCAGGAACAGTCTCTGTAATAACCTTCAGGAGTCTATCGAGGCTGACAATCTGGGTCAGACGAATATATGCCCCCAAAATAGCTGTATTCACCATGGCCCCCAATGCATTTTTCTTTGAAATTTCAAGGGCGTCTATTGTACCAACGGTATAGTTTTCCAAGGCATCTGATTGATATTCATCCATATTAAATAACAGAAATCCTCCAGGTACTACCCGCTCAAGAATTTCTTTTTCGTCAAAGAGAGTTTTGTCAAATAGAACAAGATGATTGGGGTGATCGATATCACATTTAAGATAGATCTTGCTATCACTTATCCTGACAAAGGCAGCCACAGGAGCGCCCCGCCTTTCACCGCCAAAGAGGGAATAACACTGGGGATACATGCCTTCTTCAAAACACGCCCGTGCAAGAATCTCAGAAGCAACAACAACCCCCTGTCCTCCCCTCCCTTGAAGTCTTATCTCTATCATCTTCGGACCTCGCTTCGATGACAGGGTTCCTGAACCAGCTTCTCTCACACTATCCCGGACTCTCATGGCCCTCCCTTCAAAGGCACAACATTGGATATCCAGTCTTGATTCCTCCACCACATAATTCCGGGGTTGTCAAGAGTTATTTGTCCGTCCTTTATTTTCTTGACAATTATGTCTCTATTGATATAGATCACCATTTGACCATTCGGTCAACAAAAAGGTACCGTTGCGTGACCCGCAACATTTAGGATGAGGTAAAGGTAGCAAGAGGCAAGGTCTTAAAGTCTGTAACACTGCAAGAGTTGGTCGAGCGTCATAGGGATAAGGTATGGCAAAAACGATAGAGGAAATAAACGAAAAGATACGACAGGGCAAGGTAGTAGTAGTTACTGCTGAAGAGATAATAGACGTTGTTAAGGAGAAGGGCGTGAAAAAGGCCGCTATGGACGTAGATGTGGTTACTACCGGTACGTTCGGTCCCATGTGCTCATCCGGGGCCTGCCTTAACATTGGACACTCTCAACCACGAATAAAGCTTGGTGGTGGCACCGCCTATCTCAATGATGTTCAGGCCTATACCGGGTTGGCAGCGGTGGACATATATATTGGTGCGAATGCCCTTCCTGACGATGACCCAAGAAACAGGCTCTATCCCGGCGAATTCAATTATGGCGGCGGACATGTCATCGAAGAGCTGGTGGCAGGAAAGGATATAAGGCTCGCAGCCACTGCCTACGGGACAGACTGCTACCCGAGGAAGAGGCTTGAAACCTGGATCAACATGACAGACCTCAATGAGGCAGTGCTCTTGAATTTCAGGAACGCTTACCAAAACTACAATATAGCGGTGAACCTCTCGGATAGGATGCTCTACACTTACATGGGTGTGCTAAAACCCAATTTAGGCAATGCCAACTATTGTAGTGCTGGACACCTGTCTCCACTATTGAATGACCCGCACTATAAGACCATCGGCATAGGCACCAGGATATTCCTCGGGGGTGGCATGGGGTATGTGGCCTGGCACGGCACCCAGCACAACCCCAATGTCCTCAGAGGGGACCACGGTGTACCCTGGCGACCGGCGGGAACGCTGGCCGTAATTGGAGACCTAAAGAACATGAAGCCCGAGTGGTTGCGAGGGATAAGCATGCTGGGCTATGGTTGCACCATGGCGGTGGGAATTGGGGTTCCTATACCCATACTGTCCGATGAGATCCTGAAATACACGGTAGTGACAGACGCCGATATTCTTGCCCCAGTCGTAGACTATTCCGAGGCCTACCCCCAAAGGAAGCCCGAGATCCTGGGAGAGGTCAGCTATGCGCAACTCAGGACCGGTACCATACAAATTGAGGGTAAGGAGGTGCCCACGGCTTCCCTGTCCAGCTACCCAAGAGCGGTGGAGATTGCTACCACCCTGAAAGAGTGGATACTAAGCGGGAAATTCCTGTTGACTGAACCGGTGGCACCTCTACCTGGTGTGGAATCGGATGTGACTACCAAGCCTCTTAGAGAGCGCCCAATAGAATAGGGGTGGCGAAATGAGTGTTTCCAAAAGAATCGTTCTGCACTTTTCCAGGCGCCTGGCAGACCGGCCTATCATATACCGACTCGTTAAGGATTATAACCTTGAATTTAACATCTTAAAGGCGTCAGTTACCCCGGAAAAGGAAGGCTTAATGGTGTTAGAGTTAACCGGGGAACAGGAAGAATATGATAAAGGTATACGGTACTTAACTGAAAATGGGGTGAGAATCCAGTCGCTCTCCCAGAACGTTATTCGCAATGAGGAACGGTGCACCCACTGTGGCGCCTGCATAACAATTTGC
>JABXJY010000035.1:0-1445 GCA_013375385.1 Desulfobacterales bacterium | reverse complement strand
GAATCCAGTCGCTCTCCCAGAACGTTATTCGCAATGAGGAACGGTGCACCCACTGTGGCGCCTGCATAACAATTTGCCCCGCTGCCGCCTTCGAACTCGAGTCATTAACCAGGCGAGTCACATTCTACCATGAGAGATGTCTGGCTTGTGGAATGTGCATAAAGGCATGCCCGCCAAGGGCAATGGAGGTTCATTTTTAGCAGAACTGGCTCTATGCCTCTTGGCGACAGTTTCTTACGATCGGGATGTGGTAACGGGATGGGGACCGATTCAATGCCAGGAGAGACGCTGGGAGAATTGAGGGCCCTTCCGGAAGAGATGGGGGTGCGAAGCCCTTTCTGCGAGGTTGAGCTGACCAAAGAGGAAATAAGGCTCCTGTCCCGGAACTTGAGGCTTTCCTTCTGCGACAAGGCTCCCGTTGCTTGCCTCGCATCGAGGATCCCCTACGGAACCCCTGCAACCAGAGAGATTCTGGAGAAGATAGACAGACCGGAGGACTCCCTCCTCTCTCTGGGTCTGCGCCAGGTTAGAGTAAGGCACCACGGGGAGATCGCTCGAATAGAGGCGGAGCCCGGAGACGTGGAGGAGATAATGCGCCGCAGAGAGGAGGTTGTTGGCAAGCTCAAGGCTCTCGGTTATATCTATACTGTCCTTGACCTTGAAGGGTATCGATCAGGAAGCTTGAGCCTGATGTTAGAAGGGACGAAAGGTTAGGATAGCGGCTTTTTGCAAAACCGAGAAAGAGGGATAGCGGAGAGGAAAGAATGAATGAGGAGACGGAGAGATTCCCTATCCTGCAGGTTACCGAACAAGATACGAACAGAATCGAAGATGCAGTGGTTAGGGAGTATACCCTGGCCATCTTCTTAAATAACCAGGAACTGGTAACCCTATTCTGTTCTCCCACAAATCTAGAGTATTTGGCTGTCGGCTTTCTTTTTTCCGAAGGGTTAATCAAAGGCAAAGGCGATATCAAAGAGATAGTAGTCGATGTTCAGAGAGGTGTGCTACAGGCAGAAACTGAAACGGGAAAGGGACGGCTTGCGACTTCGGGTGGTGGGAGAGGGGCTTTTTTTCATGGCGCTCCTGATGCCAGAGGCCAGAGGAAGGTAAAATCTGAGATCGAGATATCGCCCCACAAGGTCTTCGCCTTTATGGATGAGTTTGTTCAGCGCTCCGAACTATACAAGGCAACAGGTGGCGTTCATAGTGCTGCCCTGTGTGATACAGAAGGTATTCTGGTTTTCAAGGAGGATATAGCCAGGCATAATGCCATTGATAAGGTCCTTGGGGAATGTACCCTGAAAGATATCCCGACAGACGACCGCATAGTACTCACCAGTGGAAGGATTTCCTCAGAGATATTGCTCAAGGTAGCTAAGAGGAATATTCCCATACTTATCTCCAAGTCTGCTCCTACCAATTTAGGGGTAAAGTTAGCTCAG
>JABXJY010000243.1 GCA_013375385.1 Desulfobacterales bacterium | reverse complement strand
GCAAATCCAGTGCCCATGGTGAACTGGGTTCGGGCACAATCGATTGGAAAGCCATCACTCCTTTTCTAAAATCGTTCAATGGTATGCTCTGTTTAGAATTATTGGGATTTAATGATCTGGAGGGAGTGGTTTTGAGAAGTAAAGCCTTTCTCGAAGGTTTATTCAAGGAGAAGTGAACTTAACTCAAATTTCTATGTTCAATTCTACAGTGAATTATCAATGAGATTGACTCTTCGTAGAATTAGATCCTTAAATCTGCTGTTCGGCTTTGCAATTCTGATACTAGCCCCTACCGCATTCGGCCAGTCTGCCCCAACCCCATCAAATATATGGCCGCCCTATCTGACACCAAAGACGGATACATCCGTAACCGTTAACTGGAAAGCAGCAATCCCATCCCGTGGTTCTCTCATTTTTTATAGAGAGCCCAATGGCAAAGAGGGCATCCGATTAACCGAAGATAAGACGTTTTTGTACCATCACATATCCCTTGAAAATCTGGTTCCAGGCTCTTTGTACTCCTATGAGGTTAGTCGTGTCAATTTAAGGGAAATGAAAAAGCAGCCCATTCAGTTTAGGATGCCCTTTGGAAGTGAGGCACTCACCTTTTTCGTAATTAGTGATACACATCAGGTACTGCCGGTCCCGGGCATTAATGAAACCGTTCGAATGAGAACACAAATGGTTGTGGATGCCATGCTGAGGGATCCACTTGTGCCCGACTTTTTTGTCAATTGCGGCGATCATGTTGAATCCGATGCTTTACCGAATTGGACCGCATATTTCAAAACTATTTATCCGCTGGCATGCAAAATACCGACTTTCCCGGTCTTGGGAAATCATGAGGATATGTCAGGGGCGGATAATTATTTCCACGCTTTCAGCTTCCCTGACGGCGGAGGCCGCCAAGGGTGGGAATGGTATACTTTTCAAAGAAAAAACGTGCTTCTTGTATTCTTGAATATGAATTTCGAGGATCTTGACCACATTACCAGGCAGACCAATTGGTTAAAATCGGTGCTCAATCAAAGTAGGGACAAGACCTGGAAATTTGTCTTTACCCATCAACCTCTCTACAGCTCAAGCGTGAGATATAGTGCGGAGACGCCGTACAAGATGCTGCTGGAACCGATTTTCATGAAACATGGAGTTGATGTGGTCTTCTCTGGTCACCACCACGCGTACCAGAGAGTCTATCGAAATGGGATCACGCATATTGTTTCAGGCGGAGGCGGAGGAGACTGGAGCGAGTTGACGTTGAGGGAGAAAAAAATTGAGGGAACAGTTAAGACCCATGAAAAAGCGCTCCATTACCTGCGGGTCCGCGTCGTGAAAAACAACTTCATCATGGAAATGCGGATTGTGGGTCAAGAGAATGCCGAGGGAGTTATTGAACCCCGGGATGAAATTATTGACCGCTTCGAGATTGTCAAACGGTAATACAGGGCATGGTAATCAAGACAATGAAATCCGTATTGGTAAAAGGATATGACAACATAGGATTCCTGATGCTGACAAATTTGCTCTTTGTCGCCGCTTCTGCTTTGATCATTACCATCCCGGCTACGGTCCTGATCTTCAGTGCTCTTACAAGAGACCTGGTCAATGGCAAGATTCCGGACAGTAAAGCCCAATTGAAACAGGCCAAAAGATATTTTATGCGAGGTGGATTACTGAGCATTTTTTCAGTGATTATCACCGGGATTCTAGTCGCGGACTGCCACTTTCTCTTTAGCATTAGGAGGGCTCATCCCTGGATTGCCAATCTCCTTTTGGGATTCATTGTCTGCCTCCTCGCAATTTGGCTTCTAATGCAGATATATATTATTCCGATGTTCCTTTCTCAAAACCTGGTTCTCACCCGGACTTTCAAAAATGCCTTTCTCCTGGTCATAGATAACTTCATAGTCTCGCTGGCCTTTGGAGCCTTCTTTTTAGCAATCATCGGCTTAATGATCGTCACTGCACTGGGCCCGTTCATTTTACTCTTTAGCCTTCTTTTTCTAATGCAAAACCAAGTTTTTGTGAATATAATTAAAAGATATGATGGATACCACTACTCTAACTAAAGCAAAGCCTTCGGTGTTAAGCGAGGCCATGGGCCTACCACTGGCCGAGATCAGCCTTGCCCAGTTCAGACGGAAAAGACTGAAAGAGGTCAGCACTGGTTACCTCTACCTTCTACCTGCGACCGCCATTCTCCTCTGCTTCTGGTTTTTGCCTACGCTGTATGCCTTCCTTGTCAGTTTTTTTCGTTGGGACTTCATGAATCCCGAAAAAACGTTTGTTGGATTGGGAAATTACCTTTCCCTCTTGACCTCGGTGGAATACTGGCGGGTCATGCTGAATACGGTATTTTATTTGGTGGGATCCATTCCTATGTGCATGTTCTTGGCGTTGATTCTGGCACTTGCCTTGAATGAGAAAATAAAGTTTCTGGCCTTTTTCCGGGCTTCCATTTTCGCACCGGTCATCAGCTGCATCATTGCCATGTCTGCCGTCTGGCTCTGGATGTACGATCCGATTAATGGACTGCTGAATTACTTTCTCCAGCTTCTGGACTTTGAGCCCTTACAGTGGCTATCCGACATCAAGACTGCCATGCCTGCCCTTATCATCATGGACATATGGAAACATACCGGCTATGACATGATCATCTATCTGGCCGGTATCCAGAGTATCCCCGAGTCATACTATGAAGCGGCAAAGATTGACGGTTCTGGCAGATGGCAACGATTCCGATATATCACATGGCCTCTTCTGGCCCCTACCACACTGTTTATCCTGATCATTTCCATGATCAAGCGATTCCAGGTTTTTTCCATGGTTCACACCATGACTCAAGGGGGGCCGGCGGGCGCTACCGATGTAATTGTCTACTATCTCTATGAAAAGGCTTTTCAAGACTTTCGGATGGGGTATGCCTTCGCTATATCTTACCTTCTCTTTATCGTCATTTTCGCTGTTACCCTCATTCAATGGAAAGTCGGAGCCAAGAAAGTGCATTATGCACGATAGAGTAATGATGAGTTTATTGCGATGGATCTGGGGAAGAAATTCATGAAAACAGGCCAAGGCCTTAACAGAAAAAGGCAAAACCGGAGGCGCATCTTTTTGTATGTCTTTCTCGTCTTAGGGTCGGCGGTCGCCCTCTTCCCGATTTACTGGATGGTTTTGACGTCATTAAAACCAGCCAATGAAATCTTCATTTACCCGCCTACGTTCTTCCCGAGTCGGCTTGCCTTTGAAAATTATGTGGAAGCGTGGAATACAGCCCCATTTGGGCGATATTTTGTTAACAGCATTGTCGTAACCGGATTGACCACGGCATCTCATATTGCGATTGCCTGCCTTTCGGCTTATGCATTTGTATGTATGAGGTTTCCGGGGCGTGACGTCCTGTTTATGGCTTTCCTCGGTACCATGATGATTCCATCCGTCGTAACGCTCGTTCCAACATTTGTTCTGATCAAGAAGTTGAACTGGATCAACACCTACCGAGGGTTGATCATTCCCCATATGGTGAGTGTGTTCGGCATCTTCTTGCTCAGGCAGTTCTTTTTGACGATCCCCAAGGATTATGAAGACGCGGCCAGAATCGATGGCTGCGGAAGGCTCGGTATCCTTTGGCGGATGTATATTCCCCTGGCCAAACCAGCCATAGCCGCACTAGCCATCTTTTCCTTTTACCACGTGTGGAATGAATTCTTCTGGCCCCTTGTAATCACCAGCATCGATGAAATGCGGACCCTGCCCATAGGACTTCGCTACTTCATTGATACGGAAGGTGGATCTGATTGGGAACTGGTTATGGCTGGCGGAACCATGGTGGTGGGCCCGGTTCTTCTCGCCTTCT
>JABXJY010000505.1 GCA_013375385.1 Desulfobacterales bacterium | reverse complement strand
AGGTATGGCAAGATATAGCGTTTGTGCTTGATGCGGTCGTCGGAAGGCTTATAGGGGACACCAATGGATAGATCTTGGTGGTTTGGCCGTTTTGAAAATCAGGTGTCATAAACATCAATGCTAAGATAGACTGGTGGGAAAGGTTGCAGGAACCGGCTAAATGGACCACCTTACTATTGAGGCCCCCCAGGTCAAGCCCGCCCCAAAGCTGACGAGAAGCACGTAGTCCCCTTTGCTCAGCAGGCCTTCCCGGTTGGCTTCATCCAGGGCGATTGGTATGGATGCCGAAGAGGTGTTCCCGTATATATGGATATTCGTATATACTCTCTCCATGGGAACACGCAAGTTCTTTGCCATGGCCTTGATGATTCGGATATTGGCCTGGTGAGGCACCAAAAGTGCAATGTCCTCGCTTGAGAGGCAGTTGTGTTCTAAGGCCTCACTGGCAATTGCAGACAGACACCCGACTGCCTGCTCAAAAAGCCGGTTGCCATCCATACTCAGCTGAAACGGCTTTATGTCTATGCCTTGCAGGATTTCGGGGGTGTAGGAGTTCCCGTAGTAAGAATACAGCAGTTCCCAGAAGCTTCCGTCTGATTTCAAATGGGTAGAGAGAATCCCGCCCTTCTCTCTCGTGGAGGCAACCACTATGGCACCGGCGCCATCACCCAGAAGCACACAGGTGGCTCGATCTCGCCAGTTCAAGATGGTAGACAGTCGCTCTACTCCTACTACGAGCGCGGCTCCACAGGTCTGAGATCGGATGGCGTTATCTGCCACGCTGAGCGCATAGAGGAAGCCTGTACATCCGGCAGACACGTCAAAGGCCATGG
>JABXJY010000242.1 GCA_013375385.1 Desulfobacterales bacterium | reverse complement strand
TTCCATCCGTTTCACTGCCCCTCTTGAAGACATCTCTGTAGAGGATATCCCTGGCTGCCAATTCATAAGCCGCCTCTTTGAGCTGCATGTATTCCCTAAGGGGCCTGATAATCTCTTCCTTCAAATCCTCTATCTCCTCCAGATCCTGCTCATGTTTTGGGAGGAGCATTTTGGATTTGATGTGCATCAGGGTAGATGCCATGACCAGAAAATCACCGGCGACCGTAATATCCAGGGCCCTCAACAGATCCAGATATTCCAGATATTGCTCAGCAATAATGGCTATGGGTATATCTGAGATGTCAATCTCATTTATCTTTACCAGGTGCACCAGGAGATCAAGTGGGCCTTCAAATACCTCGAGTTTTGTCTTAAAGGTCATGATTAGATCTTGACAACCTCTCTCACCTCTTCCATGGTATCTCTCGCAATCTTACGTGCCTTCTTATTACCTTCGTCAATAATATTTTCTATAATCCGAGGATTGGCCTCCAATTCTTTCCTCTTCTCCCTCAGCGGCTCCAGGGCCTCATTGAGGCTGGATGCCATCATCTGTTTACACTCCACGCACCCTATGGACGCACTGCGGCAGCCCTCGTCGATCTCCTTTACCTTTTCTTTATCTGTATATAACTCATGAAAGGTAAAGACATTACAGAAATCCGGTCTGCCGGGGTCCGGTCTTCTGGCCCTCTGAGGATCGGTAATCATATCAGCCACCGTTGTGGTTACTATCTCCTCTGAGTCAGAGATAAATATGGCATTGCCGTAACTGTTACTCATCTTCCTCCTGTCTGTGCCCAGTATCTTGGCCTCCGGTGTTAGCAGGGTCTCCGGCAAAGGAAAGACATTGGAATAGAAATGATTGAAACGCCGGGCTATCTCTCTTGTCAACTCAAGATGAGCGCTCTGGTCCTCTCCTACAGGCACGCCGTGTGCCTTGTACATGAGGATATCTGCTGCCTGAAGAACCGGATAGCCCAGAAACCCATAGGTATAGAGATTCCTTTGAGCCACCTCTTTAAGCTGCTCTTTGTACGTGGGGTTTCTCTCCAGC
The DNA here is from genome assembly GCA_013375385.1 of Desulfobacterales bacterium. Taxonomy (GTDB): domain Bacteria; phylum Desulfobacterota; class DSM-4660; order Desulfatiglandales; family B25-G16; genus JABXJZ01. The sequence continues at coordinate 2,813 of JABXJY010000242.1, read as the reverse complement.
CACGAAAGAGGTGATATCATGGAGAGAATCAGATGAAGCTCTGCGTGTTCCTTTATGCCCGACTGAACAAAGATCACGGATTCCTCCGGGTTGAGGCCAATTGCGATCCAGTCAATGAGTATATCGTTAATGCTTTCCTTGATAATCTCCGGATGTTCATATTCACTTGTTAGTGCATGCCAGTCGGCGATAAAGTAAAAGCATTGATAATCCTCTTGAAGGGAGCGCCAGTTATTCAGGGCCCCATGGACGTGTCCAAGATGAAGTCTCCCGGTGGGTCTCATGCCGCTGACAATTCTCTTTCTCTCCACGTTTCACTCCTCCAGATGTACATGAATAACCGATCCTGGCCCGAACAAGCCCGCCCTCCTGCCTAGCCTGTCCGCCATCGTGCCGCTCTGCGGGATTCAGGCGAGGCGAACGGGCCGGAACCAAACAGGCTGTCATGCTGTTTACGGATTGTCGAACCTCTCCTTTACAAATTCAATCTCATCTTCTCTTGTGCTCACATTACCATCCAACTTGGCCTCAAGGATGCTGTCAAATATCTCCTTAAAAAGGGGGCCAGGTTTATAATCCATAGTGATGAGATCTCTGCCATGTAGGAAGACCTTTGTTCCTTTAAGCTTGGTAAAGAAAGTAGATATGGATTTCTTTATCTTTTCACTCCTGGTCTTGGCCATGCCGTAGAGTAAAACCTCAGGAGTAACAGGTGAAAGAATTCTATACAGAGAATAATGTTTCTTATCCTTTAAACGAGAGACCTCCTTTAACGCTTGTCTCAGCTCCTGGCGAGCCGAAATCATACTTACAATCTCTTTCTCGTGAACCTCCATCCTCTTGGCCAGATTACTCAGGGCATCATCACTCAAAGAAGAGGTTAAACCAAGAAAGTATACCTTCCATGGTTTATAGGTAATGCCCAGGTAAAGGAGATTGAACCACACCAAAATGCCCTTGACTCTTTTCAGGATTTCTCTAACCTCCTCGGTGAGTCTGAGCTCGGGTGAGAAGAATTTCAGAAGATCGTATTCGTTCATTCTCTCTATTGCCCCTACGGGGTCTTCTTCCTTCAAAATCAGTTTCAGTTCTACAAAAAGCCTTGGCCCAGAGAGATTCTCAAAGGAATGTATGTTTACGGCATTCTGAATCAGACTTTCCGTAAGCTTCCCTATTCTGAACCCGAAACGCTGTTCAAATCGTACGGCCCTTAAGATTCTTGTAGGATCTTCAACAAAACTGAGGTTATGAATTACCCTCAACACCCGCTCCTTAATATCCCTCATGGCACCAAAGTGATCAATAAGGGTACCGTAATGGCCTTTGTTAAGATGAACGGCCAGGGTATTGATGGTAAAATCTCTCCTAAAAAGATCTCTCCTCAAGGAACTCAGCTTAACAACAGGTAGCGCTGCCGGTGATTCATAATGCTCCATCCTGGCAGTTGCAATATCAATCTTGAAACCGTCTGGCATAACCAGAACAGCTGTCCCGAACTTGGGATAACTCCTCACCTTGGCGCCAAGACGATCGGCACAGGTCCTGGCAAACTTGATACCATCTCCCTCGATAACGATATCCACATCAAGATTCTTCCTTTTTAGGATAAAATCTCGTACAAGACCACCCACAAGATAAGCATTGAAGTCAAGCTCATCAGCTATCTCTCCCATGTCCTTTAATAACGTTACTCTCTTATCGGGAATCCGTTCTTTGAGTAAATTTGCGATATTCTTCTCCCGAACAAACCGCGGAATCTCCTCCTCTGAATCATAGAGAAACTCCGGTGTAGATGAGCGTTCTATCAATATATTTAGAAGGTCCGTTCTCGTGATAACTCCAACGAGCTGGCTATCTTGTAATACGGGCAAAATTCTGACCTTATTACGGATGATCAAATCCTGGATCCTATTCAAGGTGGTCTCAGGCCCTACATGGTAAAATTCCACATTCATATACTCTTTTACGGGCCTCATTTCAAGGCCCAGGGAAATAGCTCTATCCACCATCTGCCTGGAGATATATCCCTCGAGTCTCTTATTTTCATCGACTACCATCAACGCACTGATATTGTAGCTGGTTAACGTATCACTTGCCTCTCCGATGGTAGCCTCAGGTGATATATGGATGGCAGGAGAGGTCATCATATCTTTAGCCAATCTCTGAAAATCTATCCGGCTTAAAAGGAACCTGTTAAGATCTTCCTCTGCCTGGATAAGGGTTTTATCGGTGACGGTAGCTGAGGCGGCCTGAGGATGCCCTCCACCACCAAATTCAAAGGCAATCTCAGCAACATTTACCTCTGGAATCCTGCTCCTGGCTACCAGGTAGACCCTATTTTCCATCTGGGCAAAGGCAAATATGACATTAAGATTCTCCATTTCCATGAACTTTTGAACCAGAACAGCAAAATCCCCTATATACTTGTCGCTTCTCACCTTGGCGATAACCACCTCTACACCATTGATCTTGCTTCTGATAGCTGAAGCCATCAGATCATTCAAGAGCCACACCTGTTCAGCGGTCAGTTCTCTGGTTAACATATCTGAGATTGTATTAAGAGATGCCCCCTGCTCTAGCAACCAGGCAGCAGCCTCGTAATCCTCTGCCGTAGTAGAAGAATAGGTAAAAGAGCCGGTATCTTCATAGATACCGAGCGACATCAGGGTTGCCTCATCAGGGGTGATCTTGATCCCCTTTTCCCTTATTATTGCTGTCAATATGGATGCCAATGCCCCACATTCTCGGACACTCTCAAAATCACCCTTGATGTCATCATCAGATGGTGGGTGATGATCATATATGTGTATCTC
>JABXJY010000504.1 GCA_013375385.1 Desulfobacterales bacterium | reverse complement strand
TCCTGAAATGAAAGGATAATAATACATCTAAGTTTTTCGTTAGGTCTGAACTTAGACAGTTCCCCTTCTCCCATTTAATGGGCTGGTGAAGGATCAGTCATAATGGCTGTGTAGAGCCACGTAAGCCAAAGCCTTACGTGGCTTTTTTATTGGGGTTTCTCGGGTGTGAGCCTCCTGTTCCGAAGTCAAAACACGAAATATCTGGCATCAAAATTGCTAAATATAACGATGTTGAATTTGACCTCCACAGATCAAAGATGGGATAGCGTGGAGAAAACTCACAATGAGCCGAGCCAGGGAAAAACAATTTCTCAAATCCAACGGAATTGCAAATGAAGGCCTCAATCTGTTTCTGAAAAACTCCTTCGACCTCGTTTTAACCGACCTGCAAATGCCCGACATGGACGGTTGGACCTTAGCCTTCAACATCAAGGAAGAATCACCCGACACCCCGGTTGTTCTGATGACGGGTGAGGAAAAAGGGGGCGTTGTGGAAAGACTAAAAGGCAGCTGCGTTGACTCGGTTATCTTTAAGCCGTTTCTCTTGGAAGACATTCAAAAAATCGTTCAGAACGTGTTACACACCGGACCCCTATAGAGGAGGAGCTCTGTGCCCTTCAAGGGTCCAGGCTCTCCCCTAAAAAGATGGCTCGATCATGATGATATGCAGAAGGCACAATCGACTATGGCAAACAGTTGTAGGATCTCTATTCATAGAAACAGCGAAAGACCTGCACCTGGAATTAGGTGGCGATTTCCGTGGAACTTCGGCCCATGAACTCCTCAAGGTGTTGAAAAGGTGTGGGGAAATTGGATAGGAAATGGAAGAGCTTATAGGAAT
>JABXJY010000503.1 GCA_013375385.1 Desulfobacterales bacterium | reverse complement strand
GCAGAAGATACCTCAGATAATATCTACCGACCGGCACATCACTCAGGGTGGTGTTGACCTGGAGGAGGTGGTCTGGAGGTCCGGAGAAGAGACCCTCGAGGGATTAAGCACTAATCTGGCGGGTACAAGCTACACTCTAACTTTGTACCATTCTCCTCGGTATAAGCTCGCTGTATGCCAGAGCGCTGTGCCGTGCACCAGCTGGAAGGTCTCACCCTCTATCTACAGGTTCAGGTTTAAAATTGGTAACCAGCCTGAACTGCGATGGAAGGTAAAATTCTTCTCATTTTAGCCATTCAAGAAGCAGAAATGCGATAACACGAAGGATTAATTTGATTTTCTTTTTAATAAAATAATAAAGGGAGGCTGCTGATGAATATCAGAACCTTGACGAGATGCATTATTCTTTTAATTCTATCCTATTTTTTGTTGGCTTCAGGGTGGACTGCTCCTTCGTTCAGGGATGGGGAGCTACCCCTCTCTTACCCCTGGAAGGAGGTTGTGATTGATGCGCTGGAGAGCCAGAGCTGGCACGGGATTGTCTTTGCCAGCCCCGAGCGCACCCTGTTTGCCGTCCGCTTTGCTATCTACTACCAGGGGAAGCTGTTAGACGGGCTCAATGTCTATTTTGCGATGAGCAGAGTTGGACCTCACGCTCCTGATGGCTCTTACTCTCTGCTGGAGATAGACCCCACCCTGGGGCTGGAGGTCACCACACCGCTGGAGGAGGCTAAGAAAACACCCCTCATCCGCCGCGACCTCATACCCACCCCGCCATCTCCTCGAGTGCGGATAGAATGGTCACGGATAGACGAAACCACAGTAGTAGGGAGGGTCACCGC
>JABXJY010000502.1 GCA_013375385.1 Desulfobacterales bacterium | reverse complement strand
AATTACCGTGCCCGTGTTAAGCAGACAACCAATGCCCAGTTTGCTGTGATCCCCAATGAATGAACCCACTTTAACTAGCCCTGAGTCCTGAAGTTTTCCCTTAATATGCACCTGAACTGAGCTATAATCATTTTTGAGATCGCTATTGGTGCAAAGAGCTCCCAGATTAACCCATTCTCCTACATAGCTATGGCCGAGGAAACCCTCATGGGGTTTATTAGAGAATCCATAAATGATACTTTCCTCTACCTCACCCCCTATCCGGCATGCCGGTCCGATAGAAGTTCCCTCCCCAATCTTAGCTCCTAGAATCTGTGACCTTTTTCCAATATAGGATGGACCCCTGATATGACTGTGGGCAAAGACTTTCGCTTCCTCATCAATATAAATAGGACCTTCTTCAGTATCCAAAAGAACCAGAGGTTGAATCTTGGCTGATTTTGCCACAAATACGTTATCCTCTTTTCCATAAATTCTAGCCGAAGAGGAAAATTCTCCCTGGATACCTTTGTCGTTTTTAAAATCAAAGTCTTCTCGCAGAATCCGAGAGTTGTTCTCTGTGAGATCCCAGGGGTAGGTAATCAGGCTAGCTTTTATTTGTCTTTTCTTTAATCTTTGCTTGAGAGAGGTAAAAAGTTCTGTAAAGTCTGGGGAAAAACAGTCCTTCATGCTCTTTGCTTGGACCCGCAAATAGAGAACATCCTTTCCGCAAACTCCTGCCTCTTCTTGACCATCCCGCCTTAACTCTTTCTTGCCCAACAGCCAACGTCCGTTAATAAGAAGGACATCCTCATTCTTTAAGACATCTGTGTCATTAACGGAAACCCCTGGTTGGTTTTTTTGAAA
>JABXJY010000241.1 GCA_013375385.1 Desulfobacterales bacterium | reverse complement strand
CGACTTCGCCCTGTCCGAGGAAGGTAAGAAGATCATAACCAATAGAGGCATGGTCCCCTTTACCAAGCTAGAAGACTAGATTTAGTACTGTCAGAATTTCTGTTTTTTGGCATCCAGATTGCTCATAAGAAATGCTTTGTAATCTTATAAGCATTGACACACTAAGGCTACAAAGCAATATTTAATCAAAGGAAAAGATCTTCAACTGCTCACAGTATTTGGCTCTTTTTGGGCAGGAAGAAAGGGGGGGTTAAGCTATGAAGATTGATAGACGGGAATTTTTGAAGTATTCTGTAGGGACTGCCGCAGGTGCGATGGCATTTGGTTTGGGCATGGATCTGAAACCGGTCAAATCATATGCCCAGACATTAAAGATTCGCTATGCCAAAGAGAGCACTACCATCTGCCCCTATTGCGCGGTGGGCTGCGGCATCATTGTCCACACCAGCAAAGGTGCAGGAGGGAAGGTTATCAATGCAGAGGGCGATCCGGATCATCCTATTAATGAAGGTACCCTCTGTTCCAAGGGTGCGGCTCTCAGTCAAGTGGTCAACAATAGAAATCGGATAACAGCACCCCTTTACCGCAGGCCTTACAGCACTGCGTGGCAGAAGGTTTCTTGGGATTGGGCTCTCTATAAGATTGCCTTGAACATAAAGGCCACCAGAGACGCCACCTTTACCCCTGAGAACAGTAAAGGCCAGGTTGTTAACCGCACCACTCATATAGCCCACGTCGGAAGCGCTGCACTCGACAATGAGGAGTGCTGGGCCCTCCAGGCCATGATGAGGGCTTTGGGCCTCGTATACATCGAACATCAGGCCCGTATCTGACACAGCGCAACGGTTGCGGCTCTGGCAGAGTCGTTCGGACGTGGCGCAATGACCAATCACTGGATCGATATCCGGAACAGTGATTGCATTCTCATAATGGGCTCCAACGCGGCAGAGAATCACCCCGTCTCCTTCAAGTGGGTGACCGAGGCCATGAAGCGGGGGGGCACGTTGATTAGCGTAGATCCCCGATTCACACGGACTTCATCGAAGGCTGATTTCTATACATCCTTGAGATCAGGGACCGATATAGCTTTCCTCGGCGGGATGATCAAATACATCATTGAAAACAATAAATATTTCAAGGAATATGTGGCAGAATACACCAACGCCCCATTTATTCTGAGCGATAAGTATGACTTCAGCGATGGCCTGTTCTCAGGATACGATAAAAATACCCGGAAGTATGACAAGAGCATGTGGGCCTTTGAGAAAGATGATAGAGGGATTCCAAGAAAGGATCGGTCCCTCCAAGATCCCAGGTGTGTTTTTCAGCAGTTAAAAAAGCATTACAGCCGCTATGACCTGGAAACGGTATCAGCCATTACCGGTACACCAAAAGAGGGTCTCCTGAAGGTCTATGAGATGTATTCGGCCAGCGGGCAAAAGGGAAAGGCCGGTACCATCATGTACGCCATGGGCTGGACCCAGCATACCGTGGGTACCCAGAACATCCGGACCATGGCCATGATCCAGTTGTTGTTGGGTAATATGGGTGTTGCCGGCGGCGGTGTGAATGCCCTGAGAGGAGAATCCAATGTGCAGGGCTCAACCGATCACTGCCTTCTCTACCATATCTGGCCCGGCTATCTGAAGACGCCCAAGGCTTCCGAAGCGACTCTGGCCACCTACAATGCCAAGTATACCCCTAAGACCAGTGACCCCTTGAGTGCCAACTGGTGGGGGAATTATCCTAAGTATTCGGTAAGCCTGCTCAAGTCCTTTTTCGGGAACAGGGCAACCCCGTCAAATGACTTTGGCTACAGTTGGCTCCCCAAGCTGGATGATGGCAAGGCCTATTCGTGGCTTGATATCTTTGATGCCATGTACAGGGGAGAAATCAAGGGCTTCTTTGCCTGGGGCCAGAACCCTGCAGGTTCGGGAGCCAATGCTAACAAGACAAGGCAGGCCCTGACCAAACTGGATTGGCTGGTCAACGTTAATATCTTTGATAACGAAACCTGCTCATTCTGGAAGGGCCCGGGCATGGACCCCAAAAAGATCAAAACAGAGGTATTTATGCTGCCATGTGCAGTGTCGGTAGAAAAAGAGGGCTCCATTACCAACAGCGGTCGCTGGATGCAGTGGCGATATAAGGCGGCTGAACCACCCGGAGATGCCAGAGCTGACGGTGAAATCATGACAGATCTGTTTAAGAAGGTCAGATACCTTTACCGCCAGGACAAGGATGCGGTGTTGCCGGAGCCTATCCTCAATCTGAAATGGGACTACACAACGGGGGGCAAGTTTGATTCACATAAGGTAGCCAAAGAGATTAATGGCTATTTCCTGGAAGATGTGACCCTTAAAGATAAGTCCTTCAAGAAGGATGATCTGGTTCCCAGCTTTGCCTATCTCCAGGCAGACGGCTCAACCAGCAGTGCTAACTGGCTCTACTGTAATTCGTACACCAATAAGGGAAATATGGCTGCCAGGCGCACGAGAGAGAAATCAGGCATTGGCCTGAACCTGGAATGGTCCTGGTGCTGGCCGGTCAACCGACGCATCATCTACAACAGGGCATCGGTAGACAAATATGGAAATCCCTGGGACAAGGAGCATCCGGTCATCAGGTGGGATGGTTCAAGATGGGTCGGCGATGTGCCCGATGGTGGCTGGCCTCCTATGCTCAAACCGGATGGAACCTCCAATCCCAAGACCAAGTATCCCTTTATCATGAAACCGGAGGGCCATGCCCACATCTTTGGACCTGGAAGGACAGATGGGCCTTTTCCTGAACACTACGAGCCTCTCGAATGTCCTGTGGAGAAAAACATCCTCTCCAGTCAGCTCATCAATCCGACAGCACCGATCTACAGCACCGATATGGATGCTTACAGGACATGCGATCCCAGATACCCCTTTGTGGCTACCACTTACCGGGTCTCCGAGCACTGGCAGACAGGCGTCATGACCAGATGGCAGCCCTGGCTGCTGGAGACCCAACCTCAGCTCTTTGTGGAGATGAGCCCAGAGCTTGCCAAACTAAGAGGGATAGAGAACGGAGAAAGGGTCACTGTGGAATCAGCTCGGGGAAAGGTAGAGGCTGTTGCCGTTGTTACCCATCGTTTCCGCCCTTTCCAGATTCAGGGTAACGTGATCCATCAGGTAGGACTTCCATGGCACTATGGATGGGTCCATCCCAAGGATGGTGGCGATTCAGCCAACCTGCTGACCCCGTCAACCGGTGATCCAAATACCAGGATTCCTGAAACCAAGGCCTTTATGGTCAATGTGAGAAAGATATAAAGGGGGTGATCTGATGAACGGAAAGGCATTTTTCATTGATACTACGCTATGCACTGCATGCAGGGGCTGTCAGGTTGCCTGCAAGCAATGGAATCAACTCCCTGCTACCAAGACTGAAAACCGGGGAGACTACCAGAATCCCAAGGATCTTTCATTCTACACCTATAAACTGGTGCGGTTTTCTGAAGCAACCGGAAATGATGGAAAACCTGTCTGGTATTTTTTCCCGGATCAGTGCCGGCATTGTGTTGAGCCACCGTGTAAAGAGGCACCTGAGGACCCGAACGCAATCATTATTGATCAGCTTGCAGGCGCGGTTCTCTACACTGACAAACTAAGAAAGGCTAGCAGTCAGGATTTGAGGGAGTCCTGTCCGTACGATATACCGAGGGCTGAACCAGAGACCGGGTACGTGGCAAAATGCACCATGTGTGTTGATCGGGTCCACAATGGGCTCCTGCCGGCCTGTGTCAAGACCTGCCCGACAGGGGCCATGAGCTTTGGGGACCGGGACAAGATGGTTGCCCTGGCCAAGGGGCGTCTGGCCGAGGTGAAATCCAAATTCCCCAAGGCTGTGGCCACCGGTCTTGATGACGTGAGGGTCTTTT
>JABXJY010000501.1 GCA_013375385.1 Desulfobacterales bacterium | reverse complement strand
GGGTCCCGTCTGTGCGGGAGCAATCCTTACTTAAGCACCAGGACCAGGCCTGGCGGGTCGGTAAGGCACCCGATCTAGCTACATCATACTATAATTGGGGCCATTTGTCAAATCCAGGAAGGCTGAATTGGCCTACATCGAACATGACTTCCCCATCGAAGGGCTCAACAAGATTGCCCAGAAAGAGGGCAACGCCAAGAAGCCGATCTACTAGACGCACAAGTGATGGGCGCGGCGATTGGGCAGCGTGTTCCGCATGCTGATCCTGACGGCGTTCACCGAGGATGACATCCACCCCACGGAACTGTGGCGGCGCTTATACACCCGCAACCAACTGACCGTGTAGCGGAAGGGATTGCAGCCGACTATGATGCAGAAGGGCGACTGGCCGGCATCGAGATTCTGGACGTGTTGAAACGCTTCGGTGGCCCCCAGACCCTGCGCCAGGCCATACTGGAAAACGTGGGGTTGGTCAGGGCGTGAGCAAGACGAGACTACAATTAGGTGTGCACCCAAGCTGAGAAAGGAAATGCCCCTGAGCCCCAACCAACAACTGTTTGAGTACCGCATAGTGCGCATTCTGGGCCAGGGGGCCTTCGGCACCGTCTACCCGGCCCATGACACGCTTCTCGATCACGTGGTCACCAACTCGAAGGAGCAAAGCGGCAGATTGCCCTTTTGTTGTAGACCCGTTATATCGTGGTAGATGCTCCTGTCTCGTGGCGGCCTGCTGGCACGAGCGTTGGTTGTTGGACGAGGCGGAGCGGGTGGTCGTGAGAGGCGTACGAAATTCCGTGCACGATGATGTGAGGGCGTTATGATTGAAAACTGCCCTGATCTCCAACAATG
>JABXJY010000240.1 GCA_013375385.1 Desulfobacterales bacterium | reverse complement strand
GCGATCTGGTACGCCTGAGAGGGCTTTGTTGCCCCGATCTCATAGAGATCTTCAATGCCAAGACCGACCACCTTGAGCACATCGAAACCCGATCCCTCATAAAAAATGCGGAATTTTTCATCAATCTCTTTGATGTATGGTCCCGCAAGGACGATCTTTTTAAGTCCCATGAAGCGCATGGCGTCCTCAGCCCCCGTAGCAGTAGTCGTACAAGGGATGCCTTGACTTTGCGCCTGCATGGCCTCGACTTCCTTTTTGTCCCACCCGGGACCTCCTACCAAAGAACCCGCGGTGCAAGCAAAGGCAATGGCTGATTTATTGCCCAAAATAGGGGAAGTCATCCCCTCTGCCAGCAGTTTAGTGGCTTGCCCTAATGGTTCGCTCAATTTTGAGCACTCAGCGATATTGACCACCGGTTCCATGTGGATCCTCGTTTCCCTCATCTGCACGTACTCAGGAAGCATGCGACAGATCTCCGGGGTCGGGTTGAGGTTGGGACCCACCACGACAAGGCCGACTTTGGCACGGTACCCATATGGCACATCATAGGATTGTTGTTTGTTAAGCATGATTGCTTCCTCCTTTTATCATCAAGGTTAATAACCGAAAAGTCGCGGCAGCCAGGCCGTCACTCCCGGCCAGAACGCCACCAGAAGGATCACCCCAAAGACGAGCAACAGGAAGGGCCAGATCCCCCGGGCAGCCTCCTCAATAGAGCATTTGGCGATTGGGCACACTATGAACAGACCGAGGGCAACCGGTGGCGTAATAAGGGCCACCTGGACGGTCATGACCACCAGCAAACCGAAGTGGTGTGGCTCAACCCCAAAGGTCTGAGCTACTGGCCCAAAGACAGGAATCAACATGATCATGGTCGCCACCGCTTCCAGGACGAACCCCAGAAGCATAAGAAAGACAATGGCCAACACCAGAAAGACCTGTGGGGAGGAGGTATATTTCAGGAAGGATTGGGCCACCATCTGGGGAACCTGATGGGTTGTCAGTATCCACGAGACAACCTTGGCCGTGGCCAGCAACATAAATACGACCGCGCTCGTCTTACAACTCACCAAGAAGCACTCGGCAATGTCCCTGAGCCTCAGTCTGCGGGTCAGGAAAACACCAATAATGAGGGCGTAGGTCACCGCCACCGCCCCAGCTTCGGTGGGGGTAAAGATCCCGCCAATTATCCCACCCAGGATAATGATTGGGACCATCAGGCCGGGTATGGCGGCCACGGTCCGCTTGGCCATGCTCCTAAAACTAAAGCCGCTGGAACTAATGGGGAATCTGCCTTTGAAAGACATGACATAGACCAGGCCCATCATGCCAAAGCCAATGATGCAGCCTGGTACCGCGCCAAGCAGAAAAAGCTTTGCCACCGAGATCCCGCCGCCATAAACGTAGGCATAGATCAACATGGCCACGCTGGGCGGGATGATTGGGCCCATGATGGATGAAGCCGCGGTCACCACGGCGGAAAAGCCTCGGGTGTAGCCCTGTTTTATCATGCTGGGAACCAGCATGGAGCCTATTGCGGCTGTATCAGCCACGGCAACGCCCGTTACCCCGGCAAAGAACATGCTAGCCAGGATATTGACATAGGCCAGGCCACCTTTCAGATGGCCGACTATGCTGTCGGCCAGGTCAACCAGCCTGGGCAGGACGCCACACCGGGTCATCAAATCCCCAGCCATGATAAAGAAAGGAATGGCCATCAAGGGGAAGGAGTCAATGCCGCCGAACATCAAGGTCGGAAGGATATTAAAGGGCATGCGTTCGGAGACAAGGATGAAGGCGACGCCAGCAAGGCCGAGACAAAAGGCTACAGGAACGCCTAAGAGAATGGTTACAACGAATACGACAGACAGGGTCACCATGCCTATAACAACCTTTCTTCCGTCGGCTCATACTTTTCCGGCCTCCTGCTGATCGAATCCCTGATCCTTGGCAGTATGAAGATGATCATCAAGATGGAGCCCACCGGGATGGCCAGATAGAAGTAGAACATGCTGGTGTCTATGGTGATACACATCTGATCCAACTGCCGCGGCAGGATTTTTGTACCCTCAACCGTCAGTACTACCAATAAGAGCATGGTGAGTCCGTGGGCGGTGATGCGCACAAGCTGGCCTAGCCGGGGGCTTAGCCGTTGAACCAGAACGTTGATTCTGATGTGTGAGTCATCCTTGACAGCTAGGGCACCTCCCAGAAAGACGATCCAGACCATCAAGTACCGGGCGAGTTCCTCGGTGAAGATCAAGGAAAGACCAAAAATGTAGCGCAGGACGACCTCAATAGTCACAATGGTCACGATTACGGTCGCGCCTAAGATTACCAGACCTTCAACAAATCGAGAGAGTAAACGCAAAAACATGTCCATCCCCGGGCTATTTAGCGTGATTAAACATAATGGGCCCTTCCTCGGAAAAGGAAAGGCCCATTGTTGAAGCGACCGCTTACTTATTGAAGAAGACCACCACGTCCACAAGCTCCTTGCCCTTGGGGCCAAAGCCCTTGACAACATCAGGATAGACACTCTGAGCGATCTTCCGGAACTCAGCCTTTGTCTCCGCAGGCACTTCGTTGATCTTCAATCCGGCGTCGGTGAGTTTCTTCATGACCGCCTTGTTGTCCTTCGCGTTTGTAGCGCGTTGCCAGATCGTTGCTTTTTGGGCGGCAACCTTGACCGCCACCTGAAGCTCCTTTGGCAGCTTCTCCAGGACGACCTTGCTCATCAGCACATTGCCGGGCTCATTAACATGGCTGGTCAGGGAATAGTATTTTTGGACCTCATGGAGTTTCCCTAGGTAAACCATGGCCGGTGGGTTCTCCTGGGCATCGACCACGCCCTGCTGGAGGGCCTGATAAAGCTCCGTCCAACCCATGGGGGTCGGGGAAGCGCCCAGACCTTTGAAGAAGGCCACGTGGACCTTGGCGGGCAGGCAACGGATCTTCAGGCCCTTCATGTCGGCCACCTTAATGATGGGCCTGGAGTTGTTGGAGACATGCCTGAAGCCGTTATCCCACCAACCCACGACCACAAAGCCCTTGGCTGAAAGTCTTTCGTTCAGGTATTGGCCAAATGGGCCATCAAGGGCCTGGAACATGGTGTCAGTGTCTTTCCAGAGATAGGGTAGAACCGTGATGCCCAACTCAGGTACGTGACCAGTTACGTGGCCGGTTCCTGAGAGGGCAAAATCGATCGTGCCCACCTTGGCCATCTCCAGGGTCTCTCGGATCTTGCCTAAGGCCCCAGCGTGATGGACCTGGATCTCTACCTGACCATTCGTTGCCTCTGCAACCAGCTTGCTGAACACTTCCGCAGCTTTCCCCCAAGAGTGGTCTTTGGATACTGGATTCGCGAATTTCATGACGTATTTGGGAGCGGCATTGGAAGTTAAGCTGAATGCAAACAAAACTACTAGAGAGACCATCAGTGTAAAAAGTTTCCTTTTCATGACATCTACCTCCTTTAATAAAGTTTTATGTTGCGGTGTTTAAAAACACCTCCCTTCCTGGGGCTAACCTTTCCCCATTTCCTGTAAATCTATACTTTCCACCCTCTCCATGCTCCTGGATTGGGTCTTCTTTCTTTCGATACCCCTGCCCATGACATGATGCAAGACACAAGGGGCCTGCCCGCCACCTGCCCGCTCATGCCTTGCGTGGCAGGCGGGTCGCAAGCTCAGCGTGGTGAACTTCCACCGCAATCCTTCCCTTTGTCAGATCCTCTAGTGACTGTTTGAAAACTTCGTTAGCCCTTCCCCAGGAATGATCCGGCGCAACGGGATTGGCGACCCGGATTGTGTATTCGGCCGCGAAGAGATTAGTCGTCAAGATCAATACCCCAACAAAACAGTATAAACTTTCCTTTGCTTGTCATAATAAACTCCCTCCTTTCATCCTAACAAT
>JABXJY010000239.1 GCA_013375385.1 Desulfobacterales bacterium | reverse complement strand
GGCCGCTGCACGTGCCCGACTATGGACGCTCCTACCAGCAGGGAGACGAGCAGGTCTCCGTCGTTCCGTCCCTGATTCACTACGCGGCGGACCGCCGGCAATGGGTGGGCAACCAGGTGCTTCAGCAGAACCTCTACCATTCTGCGCGCACCTTCCGCTGGATGAAACGCTACATCGCCAACCGCAGCCCGGTAAAAGTAAAGCTGGACGATCGGGAGATTTCACATTTTGATGCTGGCAGAGATTTCCTGTCCAGCGTGCTCTTGTTCGCCGCCGCGGAACTGAACATCAGCGATGAAGAGGTGGCCCTGACCGTGCCCGTGGAGGCGTTCGAGCATTATGAAGACTGGCTGGCAGACGTGGCAGAAACGGCCGGAATGCCGCGTTTCCGGCTGATTGACGAACCGTCCGCCGCTGCACTGGGCTATGGGGCGCACATCCAGCCGGGCGACGTCTATCTCATCTTTGATTTCGGTGGCGGCACGTTGCACGCGGCGGTGGTGCTCGTTGAGCAGGAAGGGCGGGCACGAATGGGACGGCGCTGCCGGGTGTTGGGCAAAGCGGGGGCAGATGTAGGCGGTGTGACCATTGACCAGTGGCTTTTCCAGGAGGTGCTGCAGCAAGACGGGCGCAGCGACGCCGATGAGGACGTGCGACAAATCAGCAACGCCTTGTTGGTAGAGTGCGAACGGGCCAAGGAGCGGTTGTCGTTTTACGAACGGGCCGATGTCAGCGTCGTGAATCCGAACACGGGCATGGTGCTATCGGCCGAGTTCACGCAAAGCCAGTTTGAAGACCTGCTCGACGAACACGAAGCCTTTACCAGGATTGACCAGATCATTCGCCGCGCGCTGAACGAGGCTCGTGAGAGAGGCTACGAGGAGGGCGACATCAAGGCGGTGCTGATGGTGGGTGGCAGCAGCCAGATTCCGTCTGTGCAGCGTACCCTGCGACGGATCTTTGGACGGGAGCGAGTGATGCTGAACCGCCCCCTGGACGCGGTGGCACGGGGCGCAGCGGCGTTCGTGGCCGGCGTGGACTTTTACGACCACATCCAGCACGATTACGCTATCCGTTACCTGGACCGCGAGAAGGGTAGGCACGAATATCGCATCGTCGTTCAGCGCGGCACGCCCTACCCGACGACAGATCCAGTGGCGCGCTTCACAGTGAAAGCCTCGTACGAGGGGCAGGCCCGGTTGGGCATTGCCATCTTTGAAATAGGCGAGCGGCGACGACGAGGCGGTGGACAGCCGGTAGAGTTGGTTTTCGACCCCTCGGGCGCGGCACGGGTGATGCAGGTCACGCCGGATGAGGAAGACCGTCGTGCCTACTTCTGGATGAACGAAGGGAGCCCAACCTTTCTGACGGCCGAACCACCCGCCAGGCAAGGCGAGCCACGCTTCGAGGTCGAGTTCAACATTGACGGCAACAAGCGGCTGCTCATCACTGCCCGCGACCTGAAGACCGGCCGGGTGACGCATCGGGACTATCCGGTAGTCAAACTGACGTAGGGAGAGCCAAAGACATGTCACACTTTACTCGGATCAAGACACAGATAGTCGAGCAGGAATACCTGATACGGGCGCTAGAAGATTTAGGCTACGCCTACGAGGAAGGGAACGTCAGAATTCGTGGTTACGGCGGCCAGCGAACCTCTGTGGAAATCAAAGTGTCCACAAAAAGCCCCGGCTACGACATCGGCTTTCGCAAGGTCGGCAACACTTACGAAATCGTCGCCGACTGGTGGGGCGTCCGGGGCATCAGCCAAAAGAAGTTTGTGGAACAGGTGACCCAGCGCTATGCCTACCACGCAGCGCGAGCCAAGCTAGAAGAGCAGGGGTTCACATTGGCCAGCGAGGAGATGCAAGAAGGAGAGCGGATCCATTTGGTGCTGCGGCGGATGGCGTAGCAGGTATGAGAGAAACCTTGTGAGGGTTTGGTGACAACTTCTCAGGCACTAAGTGCCTTTGTCCTCCGGGAATTGCCCCATTGTCAGGGCTATTCGCAACCTTCGCAAGGATAGCTGTACGCTTAAAGGAGAATGTGCCATGGAACTTCAGGAAATCGAAGTCTTTATCGAGAAGGATGGACAGGTGCGCATCGAGGTGCGCGGGGTCAAGGGGATGTCCTGCCTCGACCTGACCAAAGACCTGGAAGAGGCTCTTGGTGGTCAGATTGAGATGCGGGAAATGACTCCGGAAGCCGATGAAACCGCCCAGGAACAGGTGCAAGACTGGCAGCGGCAGCGGCAAGGGTAAAGGGTGTGAATGAGTGATGCGGAGGGACGGCGAGGTCTTGCGAATTCACCGATTTCTCCTGTTCAGCCGCGCCAACGGGCCAGGCGTGCGGGCGGTGATTTGGGTTCAAGGCTGCTCGCTGGGGTGTCCGGGGTGTTTCAACCCAGAAACACACCCCTTTGTAGGCGGGGAACTTGTCTCCGTAGGTGACTTGTTCGGTCGCATCGTCGCTCTGGGGGACGCCATCGAAGGCATCACCATCAGTGGCGGTGAGCCGCTCCAGCAGCGTCGGCCACTGCTTGCCTTGCTGCGTCGGGTGCGACGGGAGACTCCGCTTTCCGTCTTGCTATTCACCGGCTACACCTGGGAGAAGGTCCAGCGGATGCCCAATGCCGAGGCTCTGCTGGCGTGCGTGGACGTCCTCATCGCAGGGCGTTATGACGCCTCCCAACGTCTCGCCCGCGACCTGCGAGGCTCGACCAACAAGACTGTGCACTTTCTCACCGACCGCTACACGATGGACGATCTGCAATCCGTACCCCCTACTGAGGTCATCATCACAGCGGAAGGTGAAGTGATAGTGAGCGGGATTGATCCAGTCAGGTATTGACCAGTGTGCCGGTTTCTGAAGGCAACCCCTGCCCGTTACAAGCCATCGCCGGGTATGAGGAGGAAACACTCAAAGATGAAACCCCGAGAACGCGTATTTGCAGCTCTCGAACACCAGGAGCCGGATCGAGTACCCAGATTTGAGATCTGGATTGACGACGCCATGGTAGATGAGCTAGGCCAGAACGACCTGCAAAGCGCCCACGTCAACCTGGGGCTGGATTGTATCATGATACCTAGCCAGTACCCCGTAGCGAGCAACGCCTGGAGGGATGGAGTGGACGAGTGGGGGCGAGTCTGGAAGAACGGCTTCTACGCGGACGGTGTGGTGGATACGGAGGCGGATCTCAGGCAATATAGCCCGCCCCTGGACTATGTGGACGAGTTCTTTGACGTGGATAGGGTCAAAGAGGTCATGGAGCTCTACCCGGATCACTGTTTCATCTACGGCTCCCACATAGGCCCTTTCACGGCGGGATTCATGTCCATGGGCTTCGAGCGCTTTTTCCTCTGCCTCCTTGAAAAGCCAGCGTTCGTTCACAAGCTATTGCAGGCTCGCACCGAGTGGTGTATTGCCATGTACCGAAAGGCAATCGGCCTGGGGGTAGATGTAGCCGTGCTCGGCGACGATGCGGGCCATGGCCAGGGGCCGATGATTTCCCCCAGGATGTGGCGTGAGTTTATCCTGCCCTATCATCGCCATATTGTTGATGAACTGGATGTGCCAGTCATATGGCACAGCGATGGAGCCATCGAATCCTTGTTACCTATGGCCATTGAAGCCGGTTTTGTTGGATTCCACTCCCTGGAACCGACAGCAGGGATGGATCTCGAAAAGGTAAAGCGAGAATTCGGCGGAGATCTTGTCCTGATTGGCAACGTAGATGTGACCGTTCTATGCAATTCGGACCTTGAGGCGGTACGTGAGGAAGTCAGGCGCTGTATAGAGCAGGGAGCGGCTGGCGGGGGCTATATGATCGCCAGTTGTAACTCCATTTTCAAAGGCATGAACCCCGCTTCGGTGGTCGAAATGTTCCGTTACGCGGGAGAGATAGGACTCTACAAGGACACT
>JABXJY010000238.1 GCA_013375385.1 Desulfobacterales bacterium | reverse complement strand
CTGGAATATCGTATGATCACTATATTATTTCGCAGCTTAAGTCTACATACTAGTGCCTTACAAGCCAGCTCTGGGCCAGGGGCATAATCAAAAAAAAGACACCCATACCCTTAGACTATTGCTACTATATTAACAAACCGGTAATACTCCCGAATTCTTTGATCTCAAAGGGGATGTCAAAGAAGACGTGCGTGCAAAACGTGCTGAGGGACCCCGGCAGATTATGGTTGTTTGCAAGGAGAGGGTATGGTATGGAAGGGCTGAAGGGAGGTGGTGATGCCGATGCTGTATGGGGCAATGAATTTCCCCATCAGGCCAGTCCTTGAAGAGCTTGAGGCAATTTCAGAGCTCGGGTTTGACTACCTGGAGTTGACCATGGATGCCCCTCAGGCACACTACAGGATGATCCATCAACAGAAAGAAGAGCTATTGAGGGCCTTAGATCGCCATAAGATGGGTCTCATTTGTCACCTTCCGACCTTTGTCTCCACAGCAGATCTCACCCGTAGCCTGAGAGAAACATCACTGAATGAGGTGCTGGAATCCCTCGAGGTTGCGGCCGATCTTCGGCCCCTTAAGGTCGTGCTACATCCGAGCCACATTGGAGGACTCAGCATCTTTGTGATGGATCAGGCCAGACAATATGCCCTGAAGAGTCTCGGTGCCATCGTAGAAAAGGCCGATAGCCTGGGGCTCTGCCTTTGCATCGAGAACATGTTCCCCAGATCCCGTTGGCTCGTCGATCCAGAGGACTTTGTCGAGATCTTCGAGAGGTTTCCCACACTCAAACTGACCCTCGATACAGGGCACGCACATATAAAGGGCAGAGGAGGCAGGAAGACCCTCGATTTTATCGAGAGGTTTCGTGATCGAATTGGCCATATCCACGCAAACGATAACCTCGGCAACGAGGACAGCCACCTCCCCATCGGGACCGGGACCATCGATTTCCAGGGGATCATCAGGGCCCTCAAGGGAATCGGATACGATGGAACGGTAACCCTTGAGGTCTTCTCGAGAGACAGGGACTATCTGAGGATAAGCAGAGACAAGTTTACTGCGATGGTTGCTTCTCTTTGAGGGGATCAGGAAGAAAAGGGACACCTATCCAAGAGGCCCTGCCCCTCTAAGAAGACAGCGGGCAGGATATCTCCGCCATAAGGTTGCCTCGGGAACGACCCGTTCATAGGGAACTCTGAAATCATGAAGAACGAACATTTCTTGGATTCTTTCCTCCGGCCAAAGTCTGTAGCGCTCGTTGGGGTCTCACAGAAGACGGGCAGAGGAACCTTCAACATTTTGGAAAACCTCATGAACTTTGGATACAAGGGGGAGATATACCCGGTAAACCCAAATGCCAGCGAAATACTAGGTTTCAAGGCTTACAGAAATGTTCAATCTCTTCCAAAGGTGCTTGACCTGGCGGTAATAATGACACCTCGGGATATTGTTCCAGAAATCGTAGAGGGGTGTGCCGAAAGAGGGATAAAGGGAGCCATCATAATCACCGAGGGTTTTGGTGAAGGAGATGACGAGGGCAGATGCCTTCAGGGCAGGCTAGACGACGCCGTTGTTAGCAAAGGTATTCGAATCCTGGGGCCGAATTCCATTGGCGTCGTGAACTCATTTCATGATTTTAGTTCCGCTTTTATACCTCTTCCCAAAGATTTGGCCCGCGTCGCCCTCATTTCTCAATCGGGGGGATTCTTTGAAGGCTTTCCTGATTGCCCATTTGGGAAGGGGATTGATCTGGGAAATACGAGCGACGTCAATTTTATCGATGCGATTTCTTATTTTGAGAAAGACGATGATATTCGTGTTATTGTCCTCTATATGGAAGGGATAAGAAATGTTCAAGAATTCATGGGTACCTGCCGTCGGGTAATGAGTTCAAAGCCAATCATTGCTGTCAAGGGTGGCAGGGGTGAATCAGGGAGCAAGGCTGCTGCTTCTCACACAGGTTCATTAGGTGGGAAGGATGGGTTATACCGCGCAATGTTTCGGCAATCCAAGATCCTCCAGGTCGATTCAATAGCCGCCGTTGGTGATATTGCCAGGGCCTTTCTGTATTTACCCCCCTTCACCGGAAATCGCGTAGCCGTCATTACACCGACTGGAGCCGGTGGAATTGTTACCCTTGATTCCATTGAAGATCATGGCCTTCAACCTGCAGTTCTTGCAAGAGAAACCATTGACGGGATTGCAGATTTGTTTCAACCCTGGACAGATGTGGGAAATCCAGTTGATATCCTCTCTGCCGGAATGGCACAAGGGTATAAACATGTCTATACAAAGGTCCTTGAATCGTGCCTCAATGACAAAAATGTGGACATTGTAGTTTCCGTCTGCGGTGTATATACACTCAAAACGACAAAGGCCATAGTTACCAAATACCCTGAAAAGCCCGTGGTGGTATGGATCCCTGGGGCCGACCAATCATTTATTGCTGAAAAGGCAAAACGGTATGATTTCGAGCCATACTACCTTTCACCGGATCGGGCCCTGTACGCATTGAAAATGGTACGTGAATATTACAAACAGAGGATCAATAACCATCCCTAAGAATGGAGATAAAACGATTGTAGAATCTGTCAATGTATCACACTCAATCCAATGCCGGGTTAGCGAAACCAGGTGATTATTGCAGCAAAGCTGCTGAGCGCTTTGCCTTTGCCGTCCTCTCAACGGCAAAGGCAAAATCATTCATCTTTGCGTACTCTGCGCCTCTAGTCCCGCTTGAGCGGGACGGGCGGTGAACGCATAGCATATTCTGTGGGCTCTAGCGACCGAAGGGAGCGAGCGAGAGAAAACGTTGGCCAGCGGGAGAGACGAGGTATTGAGACCCGGGCCGCCACAATCTGGGGTGGTGTGCCTCGAGTGGAGCTCAAGGATGTGGGAGGTGGGCTGGATGAAAACATCAGTGCTTACCTCTTGGATAAGGCGAGCACGTAGAATGTGATGAGGCGTGATCCGGCGGAAGTTTATTCCTCAGCACCTCGGTTAGGGCCCGCGGCGAGCTCAGCCGAGCGGTGACGAAACCCGTATTGCTCAAGGGTTACGGTAACGTGAAAAAGCCACGATAGACGTTGCCGAAAAACGAAACATGCCCTGTTAAATTCCCGCTCTTCAGAGCGGGAGCCCCTCTGGGGGATTTAACAGGGCGGGCATCGTAACCGC
This sequence comes from Desulfobacterales bacterium, assembly GCA_013375385.1. Taxonomy (GTDB): domain Bacteria; phylum Desulfobacterota; class DSM-4660; order Desulfatiglandales; family B25-G16; genus JABXJZ01. The sequence continues at coordinate 753 of JABXJY010000238.1, read as the reverse complement.
AACCCATAGACGTTACCACAATAGTAGGGTTGTTACACGGAGGAGGGTATGGTATGCTCAAAAGACTCGCAAAAAAGCTCTTTGGTGGAGGCCCCTCTGTGCAGCGGCCAGAGGGTTTCTTTCTGAACGTTCGCTGTAAGGCCTGCGGCGAGGAATTCAACCTTTTCATCAATAAATCGACGGAACTTGCCCAGAATTTTGATGAGCAGGGCACTGTGACCTACTCCTTGAACAAGGAGATCATTGGCGGTGGCTGCAGAAACTGGATCTATGTGAAGATGGAATTCGATGGGGCCAAGAATCTGGTATCGAGAGAGATCAAGAATGGAGAGTTTATAGAAGACTAACAATGTTCAATATCGGGTCATTACTAAGTGCTTCGATTCGCAAATACTATCACGTATTTTCATGAGTGTAACCTTTGCGATTGTCTTCGACCCTGAGCTCCGTTCGGCCCGAGTTCGCGGCCGAGGGCAGATCGAAGGGCTCACTCCATTCGGCCCGAGCTCATGGCCGAGGGCAGCACTTAGTCCCGAGTGAATAAATACGTCACCGAATTTATGAATCGAGGGACTAAGAGAAACTAGTGACAAGATTCATTCACTTACTCGGGGTGTAATCTACAAACAAGAAGCCATCACAGCATGACGAATGATCATCGCTGTGAGGCCTTTCAAATTAAACAAGCAATGGCTATATCTTACTATAGCCCCTTATCCCTAACCCTCAGTCCTACCCAAAGATCCCCTTGAC
>JABXJY010000500.1 GCA_013375385.1 Desulfobacterales bacterium | reverse complement strand
TAAAACATAGAAAGAAATGTAAAGAATGGGTGGCACTTGGTTGGGATGCTAATAGCGAAAATAAGGTTGATGTAGCTGTTTTTATATCCTATGACTGGTTTGATGATCCAGTTATAGACCAAATTTCTAAGAAATTTTTGAAATAAATCAAGATAATATATTTTAATTATTAGAGTAGTTCCTATTCCCAAATATAGCGGATTGCATTTTTACTATTTTTGTTGAATAAAAAATTTTAGCGGGCGGGTCTCATAATATCAAAACGAAAAATTCGACCCGCCCACCTAATCGATCAGATTTTCTAAGGTTAAGTTCTTATCCCTCCTTTATTTCTTTTCAGAAATATTTAAGGTTTCTCACCGGCCGAGGGTCCAGAACTTCAGCACCTCAATCAGGTCGTCGTGGGTGTAACTCACCGTTCGGACATCGATTCGCTTCACACCGGGGAAGAGAGAGGCTCTATAGGCCATGCCCTCTTCTTCGAAAGTGATTTCCAGGGTATAGGGAGGTGAGAAGCGATAGGGCTTGAAATCCCCCAGCCTCTGCAGGGCTTTTGTTGCCATTTTTTCTATCAGAGAGCACGCCTCCTCGGGGTGGAGCATCTTAGCTGCGTTGCCTATCCCTTCCTTTACCACGGCTACTTCTACATCTCCCAGCAGCTCTTTTGCCTGCTTGGCGATGGCAGAATCGCCAGCCACCATTATCACCGGCACCCCGTAGTAACCCGCTATGGCGCCATTGAGCCCCGCCTCAGGCATCAGCTTGCCGTTGAGTTTAAGGTTAAAGACGGCGCCGGTATAGGTGTGCTCCAGCACGGCATCCGCAGTCCCCGCCCGGGCGTGATAGCCGACGAAGATGA
>JABXJY010000499.1 GCA_013375385.1 Desulfobacterales bacterium | reverse complement strand
AAAAGAAAAAGTAAACATCTTTTTAATCTATCGTTATTAGATAATCTGGATTGAATGGCTCCTTTTTCTTCATCAGGTTCCAGGCGATGATCAACATCTTGGCAGCCAACTTGACTCTCATCTTGGTTCTAATGCCTTTCTCTCTGTCTCTGCCACGAAGTGTATGGGTGTAGTAGGCAATAAAGTGCCGATTCCTGATAGAGGCAATAAGGGCTGCCTGATACAGGGCATACCTGAGATCGGCCTTCCCTTTCTTGGAGATTACCGGTATAGCAGCATCAGATCCCTTTCCACTGCGATCGGCACTGAGATCTAAGCCTGCCATCTTGACTACCTGTTTGCCTGTGGTGAAACGAAAGGGATTACCAATGGCACTAAGCACCTTGGAGGACACATCAGGGCCAAAGCCAGGGATGGTGAGCAGGTAGTGGTACTCTGGAAATTGAAGACAGATATCCTCGATCTTATGATCGGTCGCATGAATAGAGTCTCTCATCCGTTGTAGCTCTTCTACCATCACCTTTGCCTCAAATTCCAAGGCCTCACCTGCATCGCAACCAATTGAATCAGATGCCAGTTTCCAGACCGCTTGCAACCTCTTCTGTTGCGCGAGACTCCTTCTGCGAGGGGCGACCAACTGAAGGAAGTGCGCATAGTCTAACCCGGCAATCACCGAGGGATTCACACACCACCTCACGATTGACAGACCATCAGGCTCCGATTGCCCGTAGTATCGATCCAGCTCAGGAAAATAGGTGGCCAACAGATGGTTTCGGATACGCGCCCTCAGGCCATGCTCTTGCCTCTTTAATCTCCTCTTAAGGGATAAAAGCCCCCTCAGCTCCCTCAAGGCCATGGGAGGG
>JABXJY010000498.1 GCA_013375385.1 Desulfobacterales bacterium | reverse complement strand
AGCTCCCCCAGCCCCGTTGACACCTTATGGAACAAGATCTATAATGCCTTGTGGCTATGAACTCTGCTTTGAATCTCACTGGGTAAAACCGCCAGGCAGATAAATACCCTTGTGTAATTCACAGTGGCATTACCTGCGGTTTTATAAAAGGAGCGAAGCACAATGCCACATCTGAACGCAAGAAGGTTGAGGTTATCTGACAGAGATTTGGATTTCTTGGTAGAGACTGCGTCTCCCGAAGTCACCGATAAACCCGGACTCAAGCAGATCATCACGGAGGATGAAGATTTTAGAAATACATTCATCGGAGATGAAAAGGTATTCAGGAGACTCATGGATGATGAAGAGATATTTTTGAAAATCTCGCCCACCTTTTTCTTCGAGATCCTGCTTAGAAAGGCAGCCAATGATCTGGAACAGGCAAGCTACACTATTGAGAAAACCAGTACCATGAGGATCCCGGTATTTGATACGAAAGATGTGGTGGAGCTTTTAGCCAAAGAGTCCCTCCTGATTTATCTGGCCGACATGCTTTCATCCTTTACCAAAATTGAGAGTTACACTATTTCATTTAGGGTAAGAAAGGGGGTCTGGAAAAAGATCCGATTCAATGATTTGGATATCTTCAGTCTTATGAGTTTCTGTGAGGCGGTAGAGGATGACTATAGGCTCGGGTTTTATAAAAGAATCGCTGACATCTGTCTTTTTATTCTGGGCATATTTCCCGAGTATGCCGAGCGTGATTACCGTTATCCCTTCTCAGGGGAAGTCAGGCCCCAGATTCGAGGAAAGGCAAGGATTAGTCCGGAGGACTACGAAAAGGAAGGCCGAAGATTCTATAAATTGGCCGCGGAACATCAGTC
>JABXJY010000497.1 GCA_013375385.1 Desulfobacterales bacterium | reverse complement strand
TCCTTCCCACCTCCGGCACTCCGTAGTCACTCTTATATCCTGGAGGAAAGGGATAAGGCTCGTCAAGTTCAACCTCCAGCCCCGTCAGACCGCAGATCGAGGCCAACCATCCCCTGGGAAACAGGATGCCCTGGGGATCGTACCCAGACCCGGCAAATGCTATCACCTTACCTTGGCACGCCCTATCGGCAGTCTCTCTCACCTTGTCGGCAATCCTGTAAATGCCCTTTAGGGTCAATCCCATTCGGGTTATTTGATCCATGAAGTGGGTATCGCTTCCGTCCACCATTATTATCACTTGCGGCTGAAACTCCTCAGCCAGGGGAACGAAAATGGTATCTAATACGTGCTGGTAAGCTATGTCGCCTGTGCCGGGTAATAGGGGAACATTCACAGAGTAGCCCCGACCCTCCCCCTCGCCCACAGGATTCCTGTAGCTTGGTCCGGGATAGAGGGTGCGCGGATCTTGGTGAATAGATATGAACAATACCCTGGGATCGCGGGCAAAGATTGCATAGATTCCATCTCCGGCATGAGCATCTGTGTCCAGAATCAAAATCCGCTCCAGTCCATAGTTTTGTATTAAATTCTGAGCACATATTCCGACGTCACTGAATATACCAAATCCCTTTTCGTAATCTCTGCCCGCATGTTGTACCCCTCCGCCTATCACGATTGCCTTGCTGAATGCTCCCGACTGAACCAGCTCTCCAGCAAGCTTGCCAGCCCCAGCTAACAGTCTTGCCGCCCTGACGACGCCGGGAGAAAGGGGTGTGTCATACGGATCCCGGGATTCGCATCTCTCTACTCGTTCGATGTATTCTTCAGTATGCACCAGTTTCAGGTCAGCCTCGGTTGCGTAGC
>JABXJY010000034.1 GCA_013375385.1 Desulfobacterales bacterium | reverse complement strand
GGAACACCCTCCGGGTAATACTTCAGCCAGGGTTTCTCCATGTATAATGCCTTTGCATCCATATTCTATCCTCGCAGCTTAAATTGGAGCTTCCTCATTCTTGAGGCTCATCCAATGGACAACTATCAACTTACAACACCATTAATCCAATTCCGCTGTACAAACCCGGCAGGTCTTACGGGTGGCCACGTTTCTGATCTTGCACCTGGGGCACTCTTTTTCGATCTTATCTCGTACCCACGGCAGAAGGCCATCCGGCATGTAGAGAAGGATCAACAGAATGACAACCGCAAACATTAGCATGCGAAACTCGGGCCAGAAGCGGAAGAACTCCAACAGGGGAAAGAGGATAAAGACCGCCCCGATGGGACCATATATGGTGACTATCCCCCCGAATACCGCCCAGATTACAACCGTGAAAGACATTGAGACTTCCAGGGTAGAGGGCCCGGCAATCCTCATAAAATGTGCATAGAGCCCCCCGGATATCCCGGCAAAAAAACCACTGAGGCTAAAGGCCAGAAGCTTGTAACGGGTAGTATTGATGCCCGCGGTCCTCACAGCCACCTCATCTTCCCTGATGGCGTGGAAAATAATCCCGGTGTTCGAGTCAGTTATCTTCCACATGACTGTGCACAGACCCAGCATGAGCACCACACTAACATAGTAATCAGTGAGGCGAGACCTGGAAAGGCGATCCAGGCCGGATACTCCCAACTCGCCCCCCGTGATGTCGGGGATTGCAAAGACAACACCCATGAGGATAATCGGGAAGGCCAACGTGGTCAGGGCCAGATAGGTGCCCTTGAGCCTGAGGCAGGGAATGCCGATAATCAGCCCGGCCAGAACCGCGGCCAAGGCCCCTATGGGTATGCTGCCCCAGGGAGGTATGTGGACGTGCAGATTCAAAAGGGCGGAAGAGTAAGCTCCCACGCCAAAGAAGAGGGCGTGCCCAAAATTCATCTGCCCGGTAAAACCGGACAGGAGATCCCAACTGGCGGCCAGAATAGCAAAGATGCTGGTCAATATCAGGATGCGAAGCAGGTAAGGATCCTGGGTAACAACGGGCAAGAAGAGCAGAACCAGAAAGAAAAGGAAAACAACAACCCGGCTGGGGAGGACAAGAACTTCCCCTTTAAAAATGATAATAAGCTTTCTCAGATAGAAGCTAAGCATACCCATGCCTATCTCTCTTCCTCAAAGGCAATGCCGAAGAGGCCTTCCGGCCTGATAAGAAGCACAGCGATCATGATGGACAGTGCCACGGAACCCTTCAAAAAAGCCCCCATGGGTATCAAAAATACCACGAGTGACTCGGCAAGTCCCAGGATATAGGACCCGACAAAACTTCCCTTGAGGCTGCCCAGCCCTCCCAGGACCACAACAGCCATCATCATGATCAGGGGGTGCATCCACATATGAGGATCAACAACCTTAAGGGGAACCACCACCGCACCGGCAAAGGCGGCCAGGCCGACGGAAATAGCCATGGTTATCATGGCTACCCGGCTCTCATTCATGCCCATAAGATTGGCCACTTCCCTATCCTGGGCCGTGGACCGAACGGCCAACCCCAGCCTGGTCTTCATCAATACTGCCCAAACCCCGGCCAGGATTAGGAGGGCCACGCCAAAGGTCAACAGTTGTTGGTAGGCAATCTTCACCCCTATAATCCTCAGGTATCCCATAACCAGGGCCGGCACGCTCAGGTAGTCTCCGGTGAAGATGAGGAGCATGATCTCCTGCATGGCCATGGCCACGGCTATGGTGGCGATGAGAACCGCGGCCTCGTGCTCGCGGATTGGGTTGATGAACAGTTGATAGCAGACCAGTCCGATCAAGGTGACCAGGACGATGGCCACCAGCATGGCCAGAACAGGATGAACGCCCATCTTATGAGTGGCAAAATAGATGCAATAAGAGGCGACCATGTAAAAGGCGGTATGGGCAAGGTTGACGATGCGGGCTGCACCGAAGATCAGAGAAAACCCGATGGCCAGAAGGGCGTAAACACTCCCATTAATCAGACCGCTTATGACTATGTCTGCTATCATATAGCCTTACTAGATTGATCGTTTCCACCCCTCCTTGCCTGGCAAGGAGGGGTGAGGGCCGTTCAGAAGGAGAAGTTATTTCTTATGTTCTTCAATGATCCAGGGCGCTATCTTGTAGGGAACAATGCCCTTGTAGGTGATCTCAGGTGCCTCTTTGCTAGGCTTCCAGCGATAAGGCCAGACAGCCACAAGTTTACCATCCTGCCATTGTGTACCTAGGCTGGTTAGGTAACGTGGACCAAATTTCAGATCATGAAGATGGCGGCCTTGAGCGTCTTTCATGTATCCTACAATGCCGGAGGGAACTGCATACTCGCGGTTCTCCAGTATGGCCACGATCTTGTCCGCATCGAGGGACCCTGCCTCTTCGATGGTTGGGGCCAGGCCGTAGATTATGGCGGCATAGGTGTCCGCGGTATAAGTGGGCATCTCACCAAATCTCTTGATGTACGCCTCTACAAAGCGTTTCTCCAGTTCGTTGCGTTCCACTCCCCGGGCATAGGTATTCATGGTCATTACGTAATTACCCTTTCCTTCGGTGGCCTCCCAGAAACCATCCTTCTGGGCCTCCACATTGATCCCAACTTGTGCAGCCGGTATCTTGAGCTCCCCGGCCTGCCTGGCGAAAGGAATCCCCACCGAGGAGGAAAAAGTGGTAAAGATCATGTGTGCTCCCGCACGCTGGATAGCCGAGAGTTCGGCAGTCACATCCGTGGCCACGGGAGAAGGCCTCCAGACGCCAGCCACCTCCATGCCCATCTTGGGAATAAACCCCTTGGCGGCAGCAATCATCGGGTCAACCCATACCGCCTTTTCAGCGACGATGGCCACTTTCACCTTGGGTATATTTAGCGCCTTTTTCAGTATCGCACCGACCGTTCCCATATGAATGAAGCAGACCTTGACCAGGTACCTGGAGTTAAAAGGGGTGCCCCGGAAGAAGTATTTGTACCTCTTATAGTCCTTGGCCACCCGGATGCAGAGCTCGGGATGGGCCGCCCCGCAGCCTATGAAGATTTTCTTGTAGTCCATGGCAATGTCCTGCATGGCCAGGACAGCCTCTGTCCTAAAGCCACCCACCAGGAAATCCACTTTGTGGCGGGTGATGGCCAGCTCCATTGCATTGGTGGCATCCGTCATGCTTAAAAACTCGTTAGAATCTGCCTTCACAAGCTCAACTTTCAGCTTTTTCTTGCCAACCCAGAGGCCTCCCCTGGCATTGATCTCCTCCTGGGCCATGATGGCCCCATTCCAGTGCCCCTTGCCCTGTACAAACTTCATGGGCCCGATCACGCCGATTTTGATCACTTTGGCCGCATACGCAGGCATACCAACTGCCATGACCAGGCAGGCCACGAGCAAGACGCTTAATAGAAATTTAGACCTTTTCATGATACCCTCCCTCCTTTTTAGGTTTAGGTTTCGGATAAAAAGCCCCATTGGCTTTTCTAAAGGGGGCAATAGCCCGCAAAAGATGGCAGGTTATCGAAATCCCTATTAAATAGCCCAGAGGGGAATCTATGTCAAGAAGAATAGGTTATTTTTGAAATAAGGCCTTCGAGGAGCAGACCCAAATCCGCCTCAGGCGGATTGGCCAGTGCTAGCGGGAGTGGAATGTTTCTTAATGGGAAACCTGGGAGTGACCCCAGAGCATGACGTGCTCATTAAAAAAAGCGGGCCCCCATTGCTATAATGGAGGCTCGCCATGGTCCTTTGAATATGGTATCTTGTCCTTACTTCGCCCTCTTCCTCAACTCAGCCGGGGATAGGTAATTTTTCGGGGAACCAATTCCCTCAAATATCTTCTCGTTCTCCTTACAAGAGCCTCCCAGATATACGATCTTTCCGCCATCCTGGAATTGAGCTACCGGCTGAATGTAGACACCGGGATAGGTCGTTTTCGTGGGATCATCGGGATCGACCCGGACCTTGGAGTGGAAGAACGGTTTAACCGGCTTGGTCTCGTAGACCATCTTCCACCTGCCCCTCCTTTCATTCTGTGGTTCTTGTCAATGAATATTCTTATGAGGTCCCTTCCATCAAGGCCTCATAGAACCCCTGGGATTGCCTTACTGTTGCTGGAGATATTTAGTTCTTATGTATTCATTGTCCTTTCCGATATCGCAAGAGACCCATTTAACCTGGGGCGGTGACTCGGACATCTTGACAAAGCCCGAGGTAATAACGTATTTTCCAACCGTTTCATCCTCGACCTCCTTAAAGGACTTGCGTATTTCCCATTGCTTATTTTCCATCGTCTTATCCGGGGTCATAACCTTCATAATGATCGGAACCCCTCCGCCTCGCCATTTGGATCGTGCAGCTTTCCTGGCGTAATTCAATGCCTTTTTCACAAGCTCGTCACTGGTGTACATCATCGTTTTCTCCTCAATCGCCCTGTGCAAAATCATCGCCTGATCCAGGATATCCGGGATGCGGTCCGACGTGTACCTCCAATCACTCTCAAATTCCCCCGTCCTCCCCCACATCCCCAGGATTTTAATCAGGGCCCGAAAATCATGGTCCCTGGGGGCTGCGATGGCCACATATCCGTCTTTGCACTTCCAGTGCCCGTAGGGGTAAAGTATAAAATCAAGAACACCGATTCGCGGCCGCGCATTCTCCCAGGTATAACCGATGGATGCAGGGAAACCTGTCATTGAGGAGTAAGCGTCCATACTTGCCACATCGATCATCTGGCCCTCGCCTGTACTCTGGCGGTAGACAAGGGCCATTGTTCCTCCAAGGGCCGCGCTTAACCCTGTTACATACCAACCCATCCACATCCCTGCTTTGAGAGGCCAGTTGTAAGGCTCTGGCTCTGTTATAGGGTCCCCTATCTGCGCCGCAAGGCCGGAACCGGCCTGAACTGTGATATCGGAATCAGGAAGATTGACAAATTCCCTGGCCTTCTCGGTATACTGTCCGTAGGGCGTGATGGCAATATAGATGAGGCCGGGATTTTTCTCTACTATCTGTCTATAGCCGATACCCCACGAGTCCATCTCCCCGGCAGGGAAGGTCTCGATAACGACGGTGGCCTTTTGCGCAAGCTTCGCAAAATCCTTGCGATCCTTCTCACTATTCTTGAGATCAAGGGTCATATAGCGTTTGTTTCGTCCCTCTACCATAAAGGGAATGCCCACCCCTTTGACGTTCTTACCAAAGGGTGTCATCTTGCGTGAAGGATCGCCTTCAGGAGGCTCGATCTTTATTACCTCTGCTCCAAACTCTGCAAGGAAACTTGCTGCAATGATACCTGAGAAGTTCGCATAACTGGCATCCAGAACCATGACGTCCTCCAGAACCTCCGGTCTCCCTTCAGGAGTCATAAGCCTTTCCACGATCTCTTTCCATACAGAAAGACTGGCGGCAGCAGCTGAATATCGAGTGTACGCTACTTCCTTGCCCTTTTTCTTGAATAGCCTCATTTCTTTTCCTTAACCTCTCTCCCGTAGTTATAGATGGGATCTTCATCCAGGTTGTAGTAAACCGGTGGCTTCAGTCCCGGTTTGTCATCATACGTCCCTATAATCTTTTTCTTTTCCAGCTCCTGAATCTCCTCTTCTGACATACCGAGGAATTTCTTCAATACGAGTCGGTTGTGATAGCCCACAGGACGGGCCAGCCATTTTGTTCTTCCCGGTGTCTTGCTCAGCCGAGCTGAAGGCCCTGCCAATGCAATCTCACCGTACATCTCGTCATTGAAAAGTATTACGCTCCCACGCTCGCGGCGCCAGGAATCATAACAAATCATCTTGTCATCCACCACCTCAGCAGCCGCGAAACCTTTTGAATTGGCAAGTTTAATGATCACCCCACTATCCTGAGATTTAACCCAATCGGCTGCAATCTTCCTCAATGCCTCGGCATTTTCCTCTTTCAGTCCCTCGAGATAATCGGTAAACCGCCGATCTCTAAGCAGGTCTTCTTTTCCCATGGCACTGCATAATCCTTCAAACTGCCTTTCGGTGGCACATGCCAGTGCCAAAAACTTTTTATCCCGCGTCTTGAAGATTGATGCCGCTATCATGGCGGGATCGGAATGTCCCGTGCGGCCCAGTGTTTCACCCGTGACGCTATAATAAGCAAAATGGGGCAACGAACGCATCATCGAATCGGTTTGAGAAAGATCGAGATATTGTCCTTTCCCGGTCTTGTTTCTGTAATAGAGGGCCATGAGAACCACCAGGGTGCCCATGTTCCCCGGCACAAAATCGCCCAGATAATCGGGGAGCTTGAAATACTTATCCGTACCCGGATAACCGTTGAGACTCAAAACACCGCTGGCCGCCTGTGCCAGAAGGTCCCATCCCGGGAAATAGCGCATGGGTCCATACTGACCGTATGTGGAGCAGCTCAGATAAATGATATTAGGATTGACCTTGCTGATGCTGGAGTAGCCTACTCCCCATGCCTCTGCAGTTCCCGGAGCAAAATTCTCAACCACTACATCCGAGGTTTTAGCCATCCGGTAGATCAGGTCCTGGGCTTCAGGACGTTTGAGGTCCACCGAGACAAAATACTTGTTCTGGGTAACAAAATGCCATATAGGATTCGAGTGTTTCCAGTATCTTCCCCAGTAGGTTGCAGGCCTCCAGAGATCTCCATAGAAAGGAAGTTCCAGCTTTATGACCTCTGCCCCGTAGTTACCCATAATTCGTGAAACCGTCGGCCCGAAGATCACATGGGTGAAATCCAGCACCCTGATCCCTTTCAAAACCTCCGGCTTTTCATTTACCTTGGACGGATCGAAAAGTTCCGCGGTGTAAGAAAAATAACCTTCCATAGTTATCTCCCCAGATATGCCTTTTTAACCAGATCACTCTTCATGAGTTCATCAGAAGTCCCTTCCATAACTACCCTGCCATCTTGAATCACATATCCGCGGTCGGCAAGTTGAAGGGCACGAAGAGCGTTTTGCTCCGGAAGAAGTATGGTAATCCCCTGCTCTCGGAGTCTTGCCAGGGCCTCAAATAAGCTGTCCACAATGACGGGAGCCAGCCCCACGGATGGTTCATCTACCATGATAAATCGGGGATGGGACATAAGCCCCCTTCCGATACTGAGCATCTGCTGCTCCCCACCGCTTAGCAGACGGGATTCCTGACTGGCCCGTGATTTAAGGATAGGGAAAAGCTCCATGACCCATTCCAACGCCTTTTCTCTGTCCTTCCATGCATCGCCCGGATATGCCCCGAGAAAGAGATTTTCCCTGACCGACAAATAGGGGAAAATCCTGTGTCCCTCAGGAATATGGATAACACCCTCTTCAACGATCTTGTGGGGGGGCCAGTCAGTAATGGATTTACCCTGGAAGATAATGCTTCCTGATATCGGTCTCATAATCCCTTGAATGGTATTCAGAATGGTACTTTTGCCCGCTCCGTTGGTTCCCAGCAGAGCAACAATCTCATCAGGTTTGACCCGAAAACTCACATCGTGAAGAACGGGGATAACTCCATAAGATGCACAAAGATTCTTGACCTCAAGCATATTCCCTCCAACCCTTACCGAGGTAAGCCTCTATTACTGCTTCGTTATTAATAACCTCATCGGGGGTTCCATCTGCGATCATTTGACCATAGTTGATAGCAATGATCCGCTCAGCCGCATCCACAATGATTGCCATGACATGTTCGATCCAGAAGATCGTAGGCCCAAACTGCTCTTTTGCCCGGACAACCATATCAACTGCCCTCTTGGCCTCTGCCGGGTTGAGTCCGGCCATAACCTCGTCGATAAGGAGAAGCCTTGGTGTGGTGGCAAGTGCCCGCGCAAGCTCCAACATCCTCAACTCATAAAAGGTCAGATCGCGGGCCAGAATGTTTCGCTTGCTGAAAAGCCCTACAAACTCCAGGTACTGCGTGGCTTCGACGGCAGCATCTTCAAAGCTCTGATTAATACGCCTCTTTCCGCACAGGACAGAGGTTATAACACTCATCAGAGCAGTCAACTCGGGAAAGGGTCGGGGGATTTGATAGGTTCGGGAAAGCCCCAGACGGGTTCGTTCATAAGGCTTCATCTTTGTTATTCTTGTCCCGTCCATTTCTATCTCCCCGGCATCCACTTTCAGATAACCGCTGAGTAGATTGACCACCGTTGACTTTCCGGCACCATTCGGGCCAATAAACCCCACCGTCTCTCCCTCTCGAATGGAAAAGCTCACATTATCGACAGCAACAAGGCCCCCGAACCGCTTGGTGACATTGCTGACTTTAAGTAGTTCCGACATTTCGATTACCTCCGGACATGAATAGTGGGTAGATATTCCCTATAGTGGCGTTTCCGGTAGATACCGAAGAGCCCCTCCCCGCTGGGAAGCACAAACAGGAGGATAAGGAGAATTATCGGGAAGGCAACCGGCTGGAACTGCCCCATTGTTCTGATGAGGATCATCTCCAGGAAGGCTATAAAATACCCTCCTGCCACACAGCCAAATACCTGGGCTCGCCCTCCGACCATGAAAACCAGAAGTATCTTCAACATGAACGTGAGTGGCAGATAGGTAATGCCGGCAAAGGTCCCAAAGTAGTGAGCAAGGAACCATCCCATAACTCCGATCATGCCGGCAGCACAAACAAAGGATAGGATCTTAACCTTGTTGATATTGACTCCGATCCCGTGGGCAACTTCCTCGTCGTCATTGACGGTCGCCATGATCAAGCCATACCTGGATTTTAAGACCTTGTTTACGATTAACAGGTACAGGAGCATAATTCCAGCGGAGATGTAGGCCGCCATAATGAAATTCAGTTTAACATTTTCGAACTGTACCAGCAGATCAACCCCAAAAAGCCCGACATCCCCTTTAAAAATCCCTGTATAGATAAAGGTGACTTCCAGGAAAACCAGAGGAAGGAGCAGGGTTAAAAGCACGTAGTAAAGCCCTCGAGCAACAATAACGAGCGGGCTGAAGATTACGGCCGCGAACACCGAGAGAATGACCGCAAACGGCAGGGTCGTAAGCGGACCCCATCCACAATAGATGCTGAGGAGTGCTGCGGTATAACCCCCAACGCCGACGTAAAAATTGGGGCCAAAGTTTATCCGACCCGTACCCACGGTCATCAAGGACAGAGGGATGGCAATGGCCGCATAGATATTGGCGGTGACCATGGTATTGATGAGTCCGGGGCTAACAAAATATGCAACCAAGGGAAACACGAATAAGACACATGTCCAGACAATGGCATTGCGCCAGTATCTGGGCTCGATCATCCAGTCCCACTTTTTCCCTTTGTATCTGATAACGATGCGGTCCCTTTTGATTTCAATGTCTACCATAACGATTCACTCCTCGCTATTCCTTGGGGCCTTGCTATCAAGATGAACATGACCAGGATTAAGGCCGAAAGATTCATGAAACGTGGCTCTCCTACCACGAAGCACATAGTCGCATGGGTTATTCCGATGAGGAAACTGGCAATGATGGTGCCCTTGATATTTCCGAGTCCCCCCAGAACTGCTACCAGAATGGCAATGGTCATATAGTGCCAGCCCATGCCGGGTTCTATCATCCAGACAGGACCAACGAGTAGCATTCCGATTATGACCGGTATCAGAACAATCATCATGATAAGAATGTAGAGGGATTCAACATTGATTCCGACGACCCTGGAGCTGTCAATGTCCTGAGAGATGGCCCGAACTGCCAGACCTGCCTTTGTCTTTGTGAAGAAGAGGGCGAAAAGGGCCGTGAGAACAAGACCTACAATGGCTCCGGTCACAAGCTGGGCGGGCATCGCAGCCGATCCGATCTCGACAATCCCCGAAATCAGTGTCGTCTCGAGGTAGACTCCTTCCTGAATCGGATAGCGCCAGGAGGAAGCCTGTTCCACGATGAGTGCTACCAGAAGGAGAGCCGTCAGGAGGGTCAGCTCATCATGAAGGTATTTTTTTATCATGAATTTATAGATGAGGTAGGAGACGATGAACTGGAGAATCACCATACACACAATTGACGGAATCAGACTCAGGCCCAGCTCCCTCATAAACATCCACGTCCCGTATATCGTCAGGGGGAAGATATACGCATACCCGAGATGAAAGATTCTCAGAACCCCGCAGACGAGGGAGAAGCCCAAAGCTATCAACAGATATATGGCCCCCATGATGAAACCGTAGATCAAGATAAAAAAAAGAATGTCCCACATTGAGTATTAACTCCTTTCTGGGGGGTATCCTATAGCCCTCTACCCCGGTTCGATGAGTACTTCAAGAGTTCTTTCAAGTTCTCGCTGAGTTTGTAGTGTCTTATCCTTGCCCTCTGCACAATAACTGCTCTTCATATGGAAGATCACAGTTCAAACAAGTAGAGCTTTCTTCGTCCCGAATTATTGGCCGGAGTGGCCTATTCCGGATCGCTCTGACAACCGATAATTAATGGCGCTATCACTTCGAATGGTGAGCGATCATAATCGCAGGCCGGATTCAGCAGGCAATTACTCACGGCAAAAAAACGAGCCCCCATTGCTATAATGGAGGCTCGCCATGGTCCTTTAAAGAGAGCATCTTGTCCTTACTTCGCCCTCTTCCTCAACTCAGCCGGGGATACGTAATTTTTTGGGGAACCAATTCCCTCAAATATCTTCTCGTTCTCCTTGCAAGAGGCTCCCAGGTATACGATCTTTCCGCCATTCTGGAATTGAGCTACCGGCTGAATGTAGACACCGGGGTAGGTCGTTTTCGTGGGATTATCGGGATCGACCCGGACCTTGGAGTGGAAGAATGGTTTAACCGGCTTGGTCTCGTACGCCATCCTCCCGAGGGAATAGGTTGTTTCCGTGGTTTCCATGGCCCTGATCAACTTATCGATATTATCCGTTCCCCCGGCCTTTTCGATGACCTCCTTGAAGAAGTAGATGTCTGCGTAGGCGAGATGAACGTGGATCTGCGTCGGAATCTTCCTTTCATGCATCTTCTTGATAAAGGGGATGGTTTTATCCGTCAAGAAGATCTCACCATCGGTAAATCCGGATATGATTCCCAGACACTTACCTCCAGTCATCCTCCAGTAATCGGCCGTCTGGGCAACGCCCCCGTATAGGTTGACAGGGATATCCCTGGCCGCAGACTCTGCCCACTGCTTGGCGAAGGATTCCGTATCTGTAAACCAGGAGCTACAATAAAAGATGACCTGGGCCTTTTTCATTGCGATCTGCTGAAGGATTGGAAGATACATCGTTCCACGGGGTTTGACCGCCTTGCTGTAGACCACGTTTACGCCAAATTTCTTTTCAAGCATCTCCTCCCAGGGCGGGAGATTGAGGTAGTCAATCCCTTTCCGCCACATGTTTGTCCAGGCCAGGTCTTCCCAGAGAATGGCTATGCTTTTGAAACCATTGAACATTTGTGGGTACGTTGTTCCCCAGAAGTAATTCATCTGGGCGTAATGAGCCGGTTCTGCGTCCCAGTCACGGAAACAGAACCTGTATTTTGCGTACTCGTCCATGACCCGCGCTGTCAACTCAGAACCCATCGGTCCGTTGAAGACCAGGATGTGAGGATATTTCTTAAACATGGCAGCCGAGTTCTCCTGCGCAGCCAGGCATATCTCCGTTCGACCTTCGACCGAAATGAAGGTTGCCTTGTCCTCTACGAGCAGCCGCCTTGCCCCCTCAACGGTCAGGGAGGTATCCCCCTTGTTGTCAGCTATGACGTACTTCACTGGACGGCCCAATATCCCGCCGGCGTTGTTGATCTCTTCCACGGCAACCTTCTGGGCGTCCATGCATGGTCTGGTTCCCGGTGAGAGCACCATTCCGACGTATCCGATGACGATAGGCTCCCCTTTCGGTGCCGCAGTGGTCGCTGTCGGTGATAAGATCAACAACACCAGCGATACCACTGCCAAAACTACGATACTGAACCTTAATTTTTTTGCCATTACCTACCCCTCCTCTCATCTTGTGGTTCTTGTTAAAGAATGTTCTTATGAGATCCCTTCCATCAGGGCCTCATAGAACCCCCTGTGCCTTGCTGTTGCTGAAGATGTCTAGTAATTTTCAGAACCCATCGGCTTAGCCGATGGAGCAGAGACCTTTGAATCTCTCATGAAATGCTTGAACTAATCTTCTGTATCAAATTTTGCGAAAAATTGGTATCTAATAGCTTGATGGTTTCGTAAAAAGTCGCCGGTGCTGTCATTGCGAGCGTAGCGAAGCAATCTCATTGGCTGTAACTGCTTGAAATCAGGAGATTGCTTCGTCGCTTCGCTCCTCGCAATGACCGGTGAAAAGACTTTTTACGAAGCCGTCAATAGCTTATCTATTTAGTATTTTTTGAAAGGACAGATATTTTCAATCAGATAATTCACTCAAAGATAATAAAACCATACCCATTTCTAAACGGGTATGGTTTTGCTTTGGGATTATTCCCTATGTTATTAGGCGGAAGTACCCATTCAAGCCCTTCGTAATTGCTCTCTGCCCTTTTCCTTTATGTCTGGACATACTTTACCTCTCCCAATCTTTTACAGTTTGAGAAATTAAAAACTCAGCCATTGCACGTCAGCCCGCCCTGGCGCTTATGGCCTCGAATCAGCCTCCTAAGTCTATAGAGTACTCTGTGGTGGGATCAGCCTATTGAGCCTATACAACCAGGTCTGGGCCAGGGATTTGGAATTCTTAAGAAACTGATTAAGCAAATAATCTTGACATTACATCAACTTACGTCTTTAAATGACTCAGCCCTGGTATCATATCCATGGCAGGGTTTGGATTACTTGCAACTGTTCCTATGCAATCTCGAAAAAGGTCAAGGCAAATCTTGGCGATCATTGAAGAATGAGACTATTTTCCTTGACACAGCTTTCCCTCTGGACTATTAGAAAGAGACCTTTGTATAACCTGCCAAATCCATTACTAACCCTTAGGAGGATTTGCCGTGGATTTCAAATTAAGTGAAGAGCAGCAGGCACTAAAAGAGGAATTTCAAGATTTCTTCAGTGAAGAGATGAAGAATGCCCCCCCTGAATATGGACGGGGCGGCGCGGAGGGAGTTTACGCCACCGAGGAAGGGTTTCAGTTTCACAAGTATATGGCGAAAAAACTCGGAGAAAGGGGGTGGCTCTCAAGGCCATGGCCGAGAGAGTACGGGGGAGTGGAAGCACCGCTCATGGAACAGTTGATATTCAATGAGGTAGTTGCCTCTCACCGTGCCCCTGGTGTAGATTCCTTCGGTATTGGCATGTTTGCGCCTACCCTGCTGGTAGGGGCCAATGAAGAACAGAAACAGCGACTGCTTCCTCCCCTTGCCAGGGGGGAAGCCTTTTATTGCCAGGGCTGGAGTGAGCCGGATGCAGGCTCTGATCTTGCCTCTCTCACGACGACAGCGGTTAAGGATGGTGATCATTATGTCATAAATGGTCAAAAAACTTGGACCACGGGTGCCCACAGGGCCGACCATATGTTCTTGTTGGCCCGTACGGATCCAGATTCAACACGGAGCAGGGGGCTTTCAATGTTCAACCTGAAAATGGATTATCCCGGAATCGAGGTGAGCCCTATCCTATACATGGATAACAAGCACTTATATAATGATGTGTTTTTTAATGATGTGAGGGTCCCGGAATATGACAGGATTGGGCCAGAGAACGAAGGCTGGAACCTGACACGCGCAACCATGAATTTTGAGAGGTCCGGAGCGGGTGTTTTTACCGCTGCCAAAAGAACCCTTCAAGAGATAATCGATTACGTGAAAACGACCAAACGTGATGGCAAATTCCTCTCTGAGAATGCCGTAGTGAGGCAAAAGATAGCAAAGCTCTTCATCGATACAGAGGTGGGACAGACACTGGCCTACAGGATCACCTGGTTACAGCAGCAAGGGGGTCTGATATTCGCTGCATCGGCGGCATCCGAATCCAAGGTCTTCGGCACCGAGCTTTCGCAACGCATGGCCAATTATGCCACAGAGATCATGGGGCTTTACGGACAGCTGGAAGAATCGCAATGGGCGCCGATAGAGGGCAGCATGGTTACTTTGTATCAGTTCTGTACCGGGATGAATATATGGGCAGGCAGCAATGAAATCCAGCGTAATCTCATCGCATGGGTGGGCCTGAATCTGCCAAGGTTCAAGTGATGCCCTCATGGGCAGATGCCCCGGCGCGCATAGGTCTCGTTGTGCATCCGTATCTCCGCTAACCTTTTAAAGAGGAAGGAAGATGGATCTTGATTTCAGCAAAGAGCAAGACATGATTCGCAAGTCGGTTGCGGAATTTATAGCTAAGGAATGCCCCTTTGAGCAGGTCAAGGAACTCGAAGAGACTGATGTGGGATACTCACCCGAGCTGTGGAAAAAAATGGCAGAGTTAGGATGGATACAGATCCACTTCCCGGAAGAATATGGCGGCTTTGGCGACCCGTTCATGGATTTGATGATTATCATAGAGGAATTGGGAAAAGCGGCGTTTCCAAGCCCTTTCTTTTCAACAGTTATCCAGTGTGGCCTGACCATCCTTGAAGGGGGCTCGGAGGAGCAGAAGAAAGGGCTCTTGCCCAAAATAGCAAATGGCCAACTTATCATGGCCTTGGCACAGTATGAAGAGGAGGCAAGTTATCTGCCTTCAGGGATCAATATGCCTGCGCAGCTCACAGCGGATCACTACCTCTTACATGGCACCAAGATGTTTGTCACGGACGCAAATATTGCAGACATGCTTATTGTGGCGGCCAAAACTCACGATGCGGGCATTACCCTGTTTCTGGTGGACGCCAAGGATCCAGGCATCACATGCACCAAGATGCCTACCATCGGCATGGATAACACCTGCGAGGTTATTTTCAAGGATGTGAGGGTTCCAAAGGAAAATGTCCTTGGGGAGCCAGGAAAAGGCTGGGAAATACTGGAGAGGATGTCTCAGAAGGCCATCGTCGCAAAGTGTGCGGAAATGCTCGGTGGCTGCAAGGTGTCCATTGACATGACAGCAGATTATGCCAAAAAAAGGGTGCAGTACGGAAAACCTATAGGAGGATTTCAGGCTATCCAGCACTATATGGCCAACATGCAGCTAGCCTATGACACAAGCGTCAATTACCTTTATAAGGTCGCCTGGATGGTTGACGAAGGCATGGATATTTCTCGGGTGGCCTCTGCACTGAAGGCACAGGTTAATGAAACATACAAATTCATTACGGAAAGGGGGATCCAGATCCACGGAGGCGTTGGTACTACCAGGGAGTTTAACATCGGGCTTTTCTACAGGAGGGCAAAATCGGCTGAGTACGTGCTGGGAGATACGGATTACCATTACGAACAGGTGGCTCAGTCCTTAGGCATGTAATACCAAGTTGCAATCATGTCATTGCGAGGAGCGAAGTGACGTGGCAATCTATCCTATTGAGATTGCTTCACATCCGTTCGCAATGACGTTTATGAATAGTAGCCGTTTGAATGCAACTTGGTATAAAATGGAACGATAAAGATCGCTAGCGGCTTTGTCAACATGTCTGAGTCACCGCCCCAGGCTAAAGGGGTTTCTATGATGGGGCCTAGAGGGCTGGGTTTACCGCTGTCCCCAAAAATATCTGGGATGCTCTGCGTCGGCAAATGGCCTTTAACCTGTTGACAGGATCAAAACTGATTGTATCAACCTGAGCTTCCAGACAAAGGAAAAGGGCAGAGAGCAATTACGAAGGGCTTGAATGGGTACTTCCGCCTAATAAGATAGGGAATAATCCCAGAGCAAAGCCATACCCGTTTAGAAATGGGTATG
>JABXJY010000237.1 GCA_013375385.1 Desulfobacterales bacterium | reverse complement strand
AGTTGGGCTTTCCCACCAGGACTTCCTGCCCGTTTATATTTGCCTGCACTCCCAGTCCCCTCAGGGCCTTGAAGTCATCTGGTTCGAACAGATCAATCCCTCTCGCCTCTGCCTCCTTGACCATGGCCCGTCCCACGGGATGTTCAGATCCCCTCTCCACCGAGGCCGCGATTCTTAAGAGCTCTTCCTCATCCTTGATGAGTGCATCAGACACAATCACGTTAACCACAGACGGTTTGCCGATGGTAATGGTTCCTGTCTTATCCAGGACCATCGTATCCAATTTTGTGGCCATCTCCAGGGCCTCACTGTTTTTGAAAAGGATACCCTTTTCTGCACCCTTTCCTGTTCCTGCCATAATGGCTGTGGGTGTGGCCAGCCCCAGGGCGCAGGGGCAGGCAATGACCAGTACCGCCACCATTCGTATCATGGATGGCACGAATTCGCCTCCGATTGCCCACCAGAGGATAAAGGTCAGGAGAGCTATCCCGATCACCCCTGGAACAAATACGGCAGCAACCCTATCTGCTAGGGCCTGAATGGGGGCCTTGCTTCCCTGGGCCTCCTGAACCAGGCGGATAATCCGGGCAAGGGCCGTATCCTTTCCGACCCTCGTAGCCTCAAATTTGAGACGCCCCTCCCCGTTAATGGTTCCGCCGGTAACCTTGTCTCCCGAACCCTTGTCCACAGGAAGAGGCTCTCCGGTCAACATGGATTCATCAACGCTGGAATCCCCCTCGAGAACAACCCCATCCACAGGGATGCTCTCCCCAGGACGGACGATGGTTATATCCCCTACTTTGACCCGGGAGAGGGGAATCTCTTTTTCTTTTCCATCCTCCAAGATAGTTGTGGTTTTGGGGCGCAAACCCATCAGCTTGCGGATGGCTCCCCCTGTCTTTCCCTTGGTCCTTGATTCAAGCAACTTTCCCAGTTTGATCAGGGTAATAATGACGGCCGATGTCTCAAAATAGACATGCTTCCCAAGGGGTGGATAAAGGAGCAAGGAGAGGGAGTAGAAATAGGCCACCGATGATCCCATGGCCACCAGGAGATCCATATTGGCGCTTCTGTTCTTGAGGCTCTTCCAACCCCCTGCATAGAAATCCCATCCAGTGTAAAACTGCACCGGTGTCGCCAGAACCAGAAACAGCCAGTTCACCCAGGCAGCATGGCTCCACAACCCGAAGAGGCCAAAATCCCTCCCCATGCTGAGGAAAAAAAGCGGTGCGGTGAACAGGACCCCCACCAGAAACCTTCGGGTCTGATTCTTTATCTCCGCATTTCGAGCTGCCAGTTCCGCATCTTCATCCTCAAGGGTCTCATCAGGCCTGATCGCCCCATAACCTGCCGTTTCTATTGCTGCGATCATGTCATCTATGGTTGCCAGGGTCGGTATATATTCCACACTGGCACGCTCGGATGCAAAATTAACAGATGCATCTACCACGCCGGGGACCTTTTTCTTCAAGGTCCTCTCAATGGTCATGGCACAGTTGGCACAGCTCATCCCGGTAACCGGGAATTCGACGGTTGCTTTGGGGACTCCGTAGCCTGCATCATCAATCTTCTCAACTACATCCTGTATCTGAATCTCATCTGAATCAAATGATATGGCCGCCTGTTCTGTAGCAAAATTGACGTTTGCTTCCTTGACTCCAGGCAGCTTCTTAACGTTTCTCTCAATATTGAGGGCGCAATTGGCGCAGGTCATCCCGGTTACCGGAAGTGTTACGGTTTTCTCTGGCATGGATTTTCCCCTTAGTCGGTGGCCGGGTAATTGATCTCCTTCAGGGTGGACTTGATCTTTTCCAGGGTTGCCGGTTCCTCCCATTCAACGGTGATCTCTTTTGCCGCAGGATCCCCTTCCACCTTTGAAACCCCATCAATCTCACCCAGTTCTCTTTGGATGGTCATCACACAATGGCCGCAACTTATGTTTGGTATTGAAAGGTTTTTTGTTTGCATGATCGTGCCTCCCATAGTTTTATCTTAAGGTATACCTGCTCTATACTGTTTTGAGACGGATTCCTTCACAAGTAACTCTCTGGATCTTTCATAAAAGATTCTCGACAGTTAGGTTGGCAGAAGTAGTAGACCTTGTCTCGATACCTATTTTAGGCTTACGCATAACCGTGGAGCAAATTTTGGGGGTTGTACCTTCGTGAGGGAGGCACCTATGTCATGCCTCTAGGAGCGGTGCTTACCTTGTCTGCCATCTTCTCTTTGCGCTTTGGTACCCCTTTCTGTTGTTTCCTTTTTGCTCTCATAGTCTTTAATTGCCTCATGAAGTGCATCGGCTGCCAGGTTGGAACAATGCATCTTCTGTGGGGGCAAGCCATCAAGTTCAGAAGCTACATCATTACGTGTTATCTTCATTGCCTCATCCACATGCATCCCCTTCGCCAGCTCGGTCACCATACTGCTCGTTGCGATCGCCGAACCGCAGCCGAAAGTCTGGAACTTTATGTCGGTGATAACATCGTCTTCTACCTTAATATACATCTCCATCAGGTCTCCGCAGACAGGATTTCCTACCTTGCCGTGTCCATCAGGGTTTTCTATTGTGCCCACATTCCTCGGATTCATAAAATGTTCCATTACCTTTTTGCTGTAACCTATCTGAGCCATCTAAATCACCTCCCTGCTAGAAAGCGGTGAGAGTTTTCTCAGTCTTTCGACTGTCTCCTTTACAGACTTGACTATGGTAGGGATCTCTTCCACCTTGTTTAATCTTCCAAGAGTCAATACCGTAGATCCATGGGCTTCTTCATGTTTCAAACCTATCGCCAACAGTACGTGTGATGGTTCCAGAGTCTTGGAGGAACAGGCTGAACCCGTGGCTACCTGTATGTTGTGCCTGTCCATGTTGAGCAGTATGCTCTCACCCTCAATATAGTCGAACCGGAAACTTGCATGGTGTGGTAACCGCTTGGTAGGATGACCTGTCAGGTACGCTCCCTCAATCATCAATAACGCTTGGATTAATTTATCCCTCATTTCTTTGAGCCGTTCGCTTTCTTGTGCCATTTCCTCCTTCGCGATACGAGCCGCTTCGCCCATCCCTGCAATAGCGAATATATTCTCCGTTCCGGACCTAAGCCCGCTCTCTTGCCCGCCGCCAAGAATTACAGGTTGAAGCTTCACACCCGGTTTTACATATAATGCCCCGGCGCCCTGTGGACCGTACAGATCGTTAGAAGATAATGTCAACATATCAATGCCTTCGGCTTGGACATCTACTGGCAGATATCCCGCGGCAGCCGTAGCATCCACATGCAGATACCAACCCTTATCATGGACTATCTTGCTGATCTCTTTGATGGGTTCTATTGTCCCAATTTCATTGTTGGCATACATGATCGAGGTTACCGTTGTATTTTTCGTCAGGACTTCTTCAAGCTTCACGAGATCCACCATGCCCGTTGAATCCACCGGGATGAGATTTAGTGTGAAACCGTTTTTCTGCAGTTCTTTCATAGGATTGAGTACCGATATGTGTTCTATCGCAGTTGCCGCTACCTCTTTTCCTTTACTCATATTCCTCAGTGCGCCCCCCTTGATAGCCAGGTTATTGGCTTCCGTGGCACTACCGGTGAAGATAATAGTTTTCTCATTCTCCCCGTTAATGAGTTCTGCAACCTTTGCCCTGGCATCTTCAAGGAGATGTTTCGCCTCTAATCCCACCGAATGGAGTGACGATGGATTGCCGCAGCTACCCTCAAGAAACCGTTTTGCAAACTCCAATACCCTTGGATCGATAGGCTTGGACGATACATAGTCTAAGTATACTCTTTCCATGGTCGCATCCCTAAAACCACATTGTTGCCGCAGCATCGAGTGCCAGATCGTTCAGGGTGGCGGCACCGACTATCTTAACCCCGGGTCTCAGATCTACCTTTTCCCAACCCATCATCTGCTTAGATGCCTCGCACACTAGAATCTCGATATCCATACCAAGAGTCTTA
>JABXJY010000496.1 GCA_013375385.1 Desulfobacterales bacterium | reverse complement strand
GACCCATGGGCGCCTAATGTCCCCAATCGGAGCAAAATGATTAACACCATCACCGAGCGCCAGGCGAAGATTTTCGACGACTACATTCAGCAGTTGCGCCTCCAGGTGAGGCGAGCGCAGAGAATCATAATGGCATCCCCCACCATGTTCTATCGGGCGGCATCAGAGGAAGTGATGGGAACCGGGCTCAGCCAATTTGAGCATTTCTATCAATCGCTAAAACGATACGGGGACAGTCTGAGGGAGTTTATCTTTAAAAAAGACGTCTCCGATACCAGAAGTCCCCACCTGCTCAACGCCTGGCACCGAAATACCATCTCCCAGCTCCCGGTAGAATTCAACGCCATTCCCCGCTTTCACCTCTCCCCTCTTTCCCTGAAAGCGAGGCTACCCGCCGTTATTCGCAGCTGTGGGGTGCTGCTGCTCCTGACAGTTCTGCTCTTCCTGGTTACTTATGTGGCCTTTATCCGCTACGATGTGCGATAAGGAAAGAAGCTCTTAAATGTCTCTCTCCTTAAGCAAGAGCTCCAGGCTAAAAACCTCTCCAAGGGCAAAACAAATCACCTTTTGCTTTTGAAAGCCGAAAAGGGAAACTATACTCATAATAGCTTAAAGAAGAAAATGTATTGGAGATGAATTTTCAGAAATTGCCGAATTACTCCTGCACTTCATATTGACTTTTATTTTTATTTAGTATATACATTAAAGGCTCAGCAAATGTGTTGAGTCATTATTTTTTTGGCGCTTGCAAATTAAAGATATTCCTACATAGAGAAAAGGAGTGATATTCAAAAGGAGGTGTCTCATGAAGAATATAAACATATCCGTTAAGATTATCTCGATTGTTTTATTTGGCATCTTGATAGCTCAG
>JABXJY010000495.1 GCA_013375385.1 Desulfobacterales bacterium | reverse complement strand
TAATCATCGGTGTCCCTATGGCTAACCCCGGTGGACGCTCAGAGGCCGGGGAGACTAATCTTATCCTGGGTGGTGGTACCTTTATCACCGCTCACGGTCTCGGAGGCAAAAGCTGGATAAAGGAATTCAGCCTGCTGGCAAATGGCTTGAATAGCTTCAAAGCCTTCGGAGCGGTGAACAGCCAGGGTGAGGTCCATCTGGCGGTTGGCGATACGGACGCCGACAGCTTGGATGAGATTGCCGCCGGTCAGGGCGAGGGCGGAAAGTCCTGGGTGAAGTTCTTTGAGGTGGACGGCTCCCTCATCAGCACCTTCAAAGCCTTCGGTGCAGCTAACACCAACGGTGAGCTCCATCTGGCTTTAGGCAACTTTGATGCTGACACCGCTGATAACGAGACAGTTATAGCTCAGGGAGAAGGTGGTCAGTCGTGGGTCAAGACCTTCGAAAGCGATGGCACCCTCATCACCAGCTTCAAAGCCTTCGGTGCGGCCAATGCCCAGGGTGAGGTTCATCTGGCAACCGGCGACCTGGAGAACGCCGACGGGATTGACGAGATAGTGGCTGGAATGGGAGAGGGGGGCAGCTCCCGGGTGAAGATATTCAACTACGATGGAACCGTCATCCGCTCCTTCAAGGCATTTGAGGCCGCTGATAACCCCGGCGGGGAGGTGCGTCTGGCGGTGGGGAACTTTGATGCCGACGCTGATTTAGAGATAGCGGCAACCACAGGTTATAACGGAGGAAATAAGGTCCGGCTGTTTGAAAAGGACGGCACCTTAATCAAGCAATTCTTAGCCTTTGGGTTTGGAGGCAACACCAACGGCGATGTGCAGATAACTGCATCTGATATAGATAACGATGACATTGATGAGTTAAT
>JABXJY010000033.1:9980-16078 GCA_013375385.1 Desulfobacterales bacterium | reverse complement strand
CGAAAAAGCAGGTACTGGTCAAAGGTGTCCGCAATCCGTTCGGAAAGCTGGAAACGCTTGAGATCCGCCTGAGTACCTCCGAGATACATCCTGAGGGTCTCAAAGCCTGGCCTTGTGATGCAGGATGGGAGGATCTTCATGATCCTCCAGGCCATTATCTCAGGATCAAAGGGTGAACATTCAGGAAGACCTGCAACGACCTTCCGGAAAACATCATAGACAAAGGCGTTGGGAAAAGAAAATCTGCAGTTTGCGCAGATACCATGGCGCCGTGCAAGCTGCATGGATACCCAGCGCCTCATGCCCTGACTCTGGACAACAACAACTTCTTCATCCAGCACTGATGCCAGAGGTGTCTTGAGGACCTTGGCCAGTGCCTCGGCCAGGATCTCCAATCGGTTGCTGGTAAAGAGTCTTAGGGTCATTATGGAGATTTTCTTGGTTATCCTGCTTGCCTCAAGGTTGGCATTGATTCTTAAGAAGTATATCACATAATTCTGACAAATAAGGTCAAAACTGGGAGGTTTTTTCAAAAAAAATCGAGGACCTCAAATCCTCGACAAATTACCGTCACAATTCAAGTCTTGCCAGAGTATCCTGTCCTGAATAGTCTTGCCGTCTCAGGAGCCTGATTGAAAGGCTGTCATTGCCTCCTGAATGAGTTCTTTTTCCCGGCCAAAATACCTCGGTGAAAAGTGAAAGAGTGATAGCTCATTGACCCCTGCCCTTGCAGCAATGAGACCGGCTTCTCTGGCAGTCAAGTGGTACTTTCTTCGTGCCACGTCTCTCTCTTTATCTAGAAAAGGGGCCTCGATAAAGAGATGGTTTGACCCCAGGGTTAGATTGACGGCTTTCGCCATATTCTCAGGGGTTCCGATCATATCGGTAATATAGGTGATTTTCTGTCCTGGTGAGATCCTTGCAATCCTTTCCTTCAATTCACCAAGGGGAAAATATTGCTCCCTTGTCGCCCTATCCTCATCCTGCCAGACTACCCGAAACGTCTGAGCCGGATCCCGACCTTCATGGATTGCCTTCTTGAATTCCCTGAGCCATGGACCAACCGGGAGCCCGAGTTCTTTTAATCCCTCTTTAATGATATTGATAGAAAAATTCTCTTTCAGGGATAGTCCAATGCAGTCTATCTTGTGATCCAAGAGAACAGCATCAACTGAAAAGGACTCCTCGGAAAGTAAGTTCCCTTTAAACGGTATTTGCTTCGGGGCCCCAGCAGGCTTAAATCGGTTCCTGCTCCTAAAGCTCTGTATAACACCCTTTTCGCCTTGTATCTCTGTCACAGTTATGGAGAACGTATTTTCGTAGCTCTCTATGAGATTCCAGGTGTAGGCACTGAGCTTAGCTTCAACCTTTTGAATAAAGTTGGAAGGTCCAAATAGATGAATCTCCTTGTCTCGTCCGAGGAGAAGTCGGAGGAGGGTATCAAAGCCGATAAAATGATCCATGTGGGTGTGCGTTACAAAGACATGACTGATCTTCAAAAGATCCCGAGCAGACAGTGCGGATAGATCTCCCAGGTCGAAAAGCAGTGCCCTCCTTTCAAAAAGGAAGGGGATGAAGAGCCCGGGATCTGAAATGGGATCATTCACCAATCTGGGATGGAAAGATGGTTTCATAAAAGGTGTCTGTTGAGTCAGTTGCATTGCCTGCCCGCTCGCCAAGCCTTATGAGGCAGGCGGGAGTTCATAGAGTTTTAACATTTACCCTGTTAAATCCCCCAGAGGGGGTCCCGCTCTGAAGAGCGGGAATTTAACAGGGTGAACCCTGTGAAAAGATTTACTCAAAATGGAGCAAGTTAGCAACAATAAATTTTAGAGAGTTGTCCTGTGAGAAAGGAAGTTTGCTCCGCAGGGCAGGCACAGACAAGAAACACAACAGACACAAGTATTTTTTCTTGAACAAAAGTCATACATCTGTTAGTTACTCTTAAGTAAAAAAGGATGCCCAGGTGTGAGACTATGGCCAAGAAGAAGATAACCAGAAAAGAGCTCCTTAAAAAGGACGATGAATTTATCTCCCTTTCTAATAGAGCCTTCCGATATGTCTCTGCTCATGCAAGACAGATTCAATACATGATCTTGACTATGTTGATTCTTGTTGCCATTGTTATCGGCATCGGTCTCTATTTCAGGCATATAAACAAAAAGGCCCTGGCCGCTTACAGTCTTGCTTACAAGCAGTTAGTATCAGATTCTTCCCCCGAAGCTACCCAAGATACTGTCGAAAAATCCATTGCGGACCTTGATAGATTGATAGAGAAATATGGCTCGACAAAGATGGCCACACTGGCCATACCCCAGTTGGCCTACCTAAAATTCGGCCAGGGGAAACATGACGAGGCCATATCCCTCTACCAGACGTATCTGGAGAAAGACAAATCTGGCTCTATTTACCGTTCTATGGCTCATTTTGGTCTTGCTGCTTCATATGAGGCCAAAGGAGAGCATCAAACTGCCATAAGCCATCTAAGAGAGATCGTTGATGACGAAAACAATTTTCTTAGAGAAGAGGCCGTGTTTTCTCTGGGTAGGCTCTATGCCCTGAGCGGCCAACAAGAGATGTCAAGGAAAATATTTAAGGACTTTGTCAGTCAGTTCAAGGGATCGCCTTTGCTTCCCCTGGCAAAGGCACATTTGAAAGAATAGTTACATAAGAAGGAGGAGGCTCATGAAAAAGACATGTCTGGCTCTACCGTTGTTGTTAGCTGTACTACTTATACCAGTATCATCATCGGCCTTTGAGATCGGGGCACGAGGTTACTATTGGTTCCCCTCCCTCGATGGTACCGTAAAAGTGGATGAGGCCACTATAGTTGGTACAACCATTGATTTTGATGAAGACCTCGGAATCGAAGATGAGGATTATCCGTCTGTTGAGGTTTTTGTTGGGGGTGGCAACCATCATCTCTCCTTTATTTACACAGACATTGATTACTCGGGCAGAAAGACCCTCACCAGACAAATCAGATTCGGGGGAAAGACCTATCAGGTAAGCGACCTGGTGACTTCCTCAATGAAATATGAGATGATGGATTTTCACTATCAATACGACTTTTTGAATCTGGAGAATGTGCTGGGCGGTTTCTCTTTGGGTGGTGTCTTCCAGGTTAAATACTTGGATGGCAGTGTTAGCCTGAAGACCACGAGAATTGATGAAAAGGAAGACTTCACCCTCCCCATTCCCATGGTTGGCCTCAATCTGCATGTGGGGATACTGGCTCAGATCCTACAGGCCAGATTACGGGGGACTGCTATCAGCTATTCAGAAAGCACAATTTATGAGGTCATGGGTGATATATCCTGGACCCCCTTGCCTTTTGTAGATATTCACGGAGGTTACAGGAGATTTATCATAGATATAGATGAGGATGATCTGACCTTTGATTATGATATGTCTGGCCCTTATGCAGCGCTCACGGTGAGTTTTTAACCCTGTTTTTTTATGGTGCTTCAAAAACCCCCCTTTGTCAGGTCAAACCCCTCTCTGAGTCTAATTGCCTAATCCGGACAAGCCGGAAGCATCAAGATAAAAAGGGTCTCTGCCAGGATATCAGCCAGCTGGCTTTTCCCTTGACATCCAGGCATACTTTATACATACTCTTTATGTCGAAACTCATTGATATAATTATAATATTATCATGAAAAAGACACTTGCCTTC
This sequence comes from Desulfobacterales bacterium, assembly GCA_013375385.1. Taxonomy (GTDB): domain Bacteria; phylum Desulfobacterota; class DSM-4660; order Desulfatiglandales; family B25-G16; genus JABXJZ01. The sequence goes on along the minus strand of JABXJY010000033.1, from coordinate 12,402 downwards.
ATCATGGCCGGTGGTAAAGGCGAAAGGCTCATGCCCCTCACCAAGGACAGGGCCAAGCCGGCAGTTCCCTTTGGCGGCATCTACAGGATTATAGACCTGACCCTTAGCAATTGCATAAATTCCCAGCTCTATAAGATCATTGTTCTACCCCAATACAAATCTCAGTCTCTGGCTGATCACCTGGAGGCTGGTTGGAATATATTCAATCAGAAGCTCGGACATTTCCTGAAAATTGTGCCACCCCAGCAGAGGATTAGCGGGGAATGGTACCGTGGTACTGCTGATTCCATTCGCCAAAACCTCTATCTCATTGAGGAGACACGACCACGGCATATCCTGATCCTATCAGGCGATCATATTTACAAGATGGACTACGGCCGGTTCCTCAGGTATCACTTAGAGAAAGATGCCGATCTGAGCATTGCCTTCCTTGAACTGGGAAGGGAGATGGCTCATCTGATGGGCATTGCTGAGGTAGACGATGACTATCGCATCCACGGATTTCAAGAAAAACCCAAGGAAAATCCCAAGACCATTCCTGGGGATCCCAGCCGGGTCCTCGCCTCCATGGGCATTTACCTATTCAGGACAGAGGTGCTGTTGGATGTCCTTAAATCAGATGAGCGAGACGATTTTGGTCGAGACATAATTCCCCATTTAATCCCTGAATCGCGGGTGTACGCCTATCACTTCCAGCAGCTGAATATGATCGAGGATTACGTCTATGATACCCTTGAAAGCGGCGAGCGAAGGCTCAGGTTGGAACCCAGGACTCACGACTCTTCCTATTGGAGGGATGTTGGAACCTTGGACGCCTATTGGAACGCCAATATGGATCTGACCGGTGTGAATCCCTCTTTTAACCTCTATGGCCGCAACTGGCCCATACAGACCTACCAGGTACCAGCTCCACCTGCAAAATTCGTCTTCAGCACTGAAAGGCCCGATGGTTTTCGAGTGGGTAAGGCCCTGGATTCGCTCGTGGCCCCAGGCTCCATAATAAGCGGAATTGTCAGGAATTCAGTGATTTCGTATTACGTGATTATCCGGAGTTGGGCAAGTGTTGAGGAATCAGTAGTTATGGATAATGTGGTGGTAGGACGACACTGTAAGATCAAGAAGGCTATCATTGATAAGGATAACGAAATACCAGCCCACACCGAAATCGGTTACAACCCAGAAGAAGATAGGAGACTCTATACCGTAACGCCCAGGGGAATTGTCGTGGTGCCAAAGGGGTTTTTCCAATAGCCTTCATTTATTTGAAATATAGGCATGAAACAATTGCTGTGGGAAAAGTGGCAAAGCTTTTATGAGCATGAATGAGATATTATGGATGTTTTGATAGGGCTGCTGCCCAAGCATAGACATCCCGCAAGGCAAGGTTGTTTTCTCTTGCTATTTTCCTGCATTCCTCATATTCAGGCAACAGGACTGTTCCTCCGTCCTGATTGATGACCTTCTTGACCCTCATCCTCCCCCATGGAGAGTCAACCATCAACTCTGCCCGTTGTAAAACCGCCCGCTGGCTATAGCTAATGCGAACCCCCAATGTGGTTGACTCCCTGAAGATGACACTGGTGAGCCTCTCCTTATCCTCAGGCTGGCCGACCACCTGGAGTTGGACTCCAGGCCTGTTCTTCTTCATCTGGATGTGGGAGAAGCTAACATCCTTGGCACCTGCATCAAAGAGACTATCCATCAAATAACCCAACAATTCCGGGCTCATATCATCTAGGTTCGACTCCAATACTACCACCGTCTCTGATCTCTGTTTATCGACATCATTTCCTATCAGAATGCGTAGAAGATTAGGCCTGTCTGCTAAGGTCCTGCTCCCTACCCCGTAACCTACTCTATCTATGGTCATTGGGGGCATAGGCCCGAATGAGGAACAAAGTGAGGTAACCAAGGCTGCTCCTGTCGGGGTAACCATTTCAACATCCTGACCACTACAATAGACAGGGATACCCCTCAGAAGTGCTATGGTTGCTGGGGATGGCACTGGGATCTTCCCGTGGGCACTCGTCATGATTCCGGTACCCACTGGAATCATTGAGGCAAAGAGCTTCTCAATACCCAAAAGATGAACCCCTGCAATTGCAGCGACTATATCAATCATAGAGTCAACGGCACCAAGCTCATGAAAATGCACCTCATCTGGTGAAATATGGTGTATTTCACCTTCGGTCATTGCCAGTTTCTCAAAGATCATGATGCATTCTTCAATAACTGATAGAGGAAGATCACTACTTTTGAGTATCTCTTTTATCTCCTTTAGATGTCGAGCTTCTTGATCCTGTTCTTGCAGAAAAACAGAGAATCTTGTCCCAAAGATACTGTTCCTTTCCTCCTTTTTTGCTGATATCCCGTAACCATTTAGATTAAGCCCAGAGATGATCTTTTCAAGTTTTTCAAGAGG
>JABXJY010000033.1:3237-9880 GCA_013375385.1 Desulfobacterales bacterium | reverse complement strand
CTTTCCTCCTTTTTTGCTGATATCCCGTAACCATTTAGATTAAGCCCAGAGATGATCTTTTCAAGTTTTTCAAGAGGCAAGCCAGCATCGAGTAAGGAACCAACAAACATATCACCGCTTACACCGGAAAAGCAATCAAGGTAGGCTATTTTCATGTCGCCCCGGTTCCCTCACAGACCTCGAGCCTTTTCCCTGGCCTCCTGTTTCTTTTTGCAGCCAATACACAGAGTAGTAACTGGCCTCACCTTCAGCCTCTCTTCTCCTACGTCTCTCCCGCATACCTCACATATCCCAAAGGTGCCGTTACCTATTCTCTCAAGGGCCTCTTTTATCTTTTCAATCAGCTTCCTTTCTCTATCCCGTATCCTTAAGAGGAAGTTTCTATCCGTCTCCAAGGAGGCCCTATCGGTTGGGTCAGGAAAGGTATCCTTCAAATTGGTCATTCCATTGACTGTCTTAATAGCCTCTTCAATAAGCTCATCAAGCTGTTTCTGGAGTAAGCCTCTAAAATATTCCAAGTTCTCCTGATCCATCAGATAAATCCTCACACGTAAATCATTTTAAGCCTCACATTTTCCTTATTTTGTCCCAGAAATCCCTGGTCTTCGTCCCGATCTTTTGCTTTTCAAGCTCGCTAAATTGCATCAGGAGCTCCCGCTGTCTCTGGTTTAGCCTGGTGGGTATCTTGACTATGACCTGAACAAAGAGGTCACCGTATTCCCTCCCCCTCCTCAGACTTGGCATGCCCTTGCCTTTGAGTCTGATGATCTCTCCTGGTTGAGTACCCTCTGGGATGGTAATCCTTCTCTCCCCACTGCTATCCAGAACAGGGATAGAAACCTCATCCCCAAGAGCTGCCTGTACAAAGGACACGGTAACCTGACACTTGAGGTCATGCCCATCCCGAACAAAAAACCCATGCCCCTTAACATAGATTACCACAAAGAGATCTCCCGGTGGTCCTCCATTTTCTCCGCTCTCTCCCTCTCCCCTCATCCTCAATTGTGTGCCGGTATCCACACCTGCCGGTATCTTTACCAGGACTCTCCTGTCAACCTTTATTCGTCCCCTACCTTCACATCTTCGGCATGGGTCAACTATGACCTGGCCTGCACCATTACATGTTGAACAGGTTGTCCTGATCTGAAAGAAACCCTGAGAGTGAACACTCTCACCCCTACCATGACAGTTAGGGCAAACACCGGGCTCGCTTCCCGGCGTCATCCCAGTGCCACCACATATATCGCAGGATTCCCATTTCTCGAAAACGATCTCCTCCTCCTTTCCTCTATAAGCCTCCTCAAGAGTTAACTCTAAATCGTACCTGAGGTCATTACCTCTTCTTGTTCTTGTTCTCCTTGATCTCCTCCCTCCGAAACCAAAGAAATCTTCAAATATATCTCCAAAAGCTGAAAAGATATCCTCAAAACCGCCAAAACCTGTAAAACCCGTCCCTCTCAAGCCATCATGACCGTAAAGATCATAGATCTTCCTCTTTTCCCTGTCCCTCAACACCTCATAAGCCTCTGCGGCCTCCTTAAACCTTTCTTCGGCCTCTTTATCTCCTGGATTCTTGTCCGGATGATATTTAAGAGCAAGCTTCCGGTAGGCCTTCTTTATCTCATCCTCATCGGAACCCCTGGAAACACCCAGGATTTCATAATAATCTCTTTTGTTTGACATGGTTATCACGTTTTATCCGAAAGGTCCTCACCCTCTTCAACGTGCATATTGCCTTCTTTATCAGGGCCTTCAGGCTCTTTTTCTCGATCATTTTCCAATAGATTATTGCCTTGTCTCACCCTGACCTTCCCTGCGGCAATCTCTCTCAAGGCAGTTACCACTTCTTTGTTCGAGCTAGCCACAAGAGGTTCTTTTCCCTTCTTCAACTGAAAAACCCTCTTTGCTGCCACATGTACTAAAGCAAATTTAGTATAACCGACCTTTAAACAATCTTCTACAGTAATTCGAGCCATTACCAAAACTCCCCTAAAGGATTCATAAGGTTCAAGAATTGTGGCATCGTATATCATTGAACAACCAGGGATGATTTTCCATATCCTTTGTCCAAGTCCGCCAGGGGAAGATCGCCTTGCCTCCGGCCCGGAGGGGGAAATGGCCTATCCCAAAGCTTATTGGCCTGGAAGGAATTCACCAAACTCTTGACCGCTATAAAAAAATTAAACCCTTTTTTTTAACTTGCTTTTTTCAAAAAGTAAAGCTATTTCTTAAAATTATAATCAACAAGCGCGTTTCTACAATATGAGCATATGGTTTTTTTGTGAAAAAGTACTATTTTAATTCATTAATTATAAGAAATGATTTATCCTTTATCGTCGGTATTCGTCAGAGTATAGTACAATACACTGTATGTAAGTATATATATTTTTAGAATATGCTCGCTACTGTCTATAGCAGTTCTGTCATAGGTATCGACGCCTACAGGGTGGAAGTTGAGGTAGATATCTCCAGGGGCCTGCCATCCTTTTCCACCGTAGGGCTCCCAGAAGGAGCGGTCAGAGAAAGTAAGGATAGGGTCAAGGCCGCCCTCAAGAATTCTGGCTACCATTTTCCTACTGACAGGATTACCGTTAACCTTGCCCCTGCCGATGTAAAAAAGGAAGGCAGCGGCTTCGATCTTCCGATAGCTATAGGTATCTTGACAGCAACAGGGCTTATTCCCCATTCAGCATTGACCAGTCACCTCGTTATCGGTGAGCTATCACTAGACGGAAGTATAAGACCCATAAAAGGGGCTCTCTCTATGACTATAATGGCAAGGGAACTTGGCTTGAAGGGAATCTATCTTCCTGCGGAGAATGCCATGGAAGCAGCTGTCGTAGATGGAATAGATGTTTATCCAAGTAGTGCACTCTCTCAGCTGGTTCAGTGCCTCAATGGCATGGAGCGTATAAGCCCAACTGAGATAGACAGAGATCATATAGTCGAACAAATAGACTACGATGTTGACTTCAGTGATGTGTGTGGCCAAGAAAACGTGAAGAGGGCTTTGGAGATTGCTGCCGCAGGTGGTCACAATCTCTTGATGATCGGCCCCCCAGGTGCAGGAAAGACCATGCTTGCCCAACGGCTTTCCACTGTCATACCAGGCCTTACCTTTGAGGAATCTCTGGAAACATCCAAAGTCTACAGTGTTGTGGGCCTCATGCCTAAAGGCCACGGCCTAATCACGACCAGGCCTTTTAGGGCCCCTCACCATACCGTATCTGATGCTGGCCTGATCGGAGGAGGCCAGACACCAAAGCCTGGAGAGGTGAGCCTGGCCCATAATGGTGTCCTTTTTCTAGATGAGATGCCCGAGTTTAGAAAGAATGTTCTCGAGGTGCTCAGGCAACCAATGGAAAGTGGTATAGTTACCATATCCAGGGCGAACTCGACAGTAACCTATCCAGCCAACTTCATTCTGGTTGGGGCCATGAATCCATGCCCATGTGGCTTCTTTGGTGACTTAAAGCGGGAGTGCACCTGCTCCTATAGGGAGATACGGAGGTACAGGAGAAGGATATCAGGGCCCCTTATGGATCGGATCGATATCCATGTAGACGTACCCTCCGTCCCTTTCAAAGATCTGACAGGGGTTAGCCAAGGTCAACCTTCTTCTGAGATTCGCCAGAAGGTTCTAGCCGCAAGAAAGATCCAAGAGGAGAGGCTCCGTAAGACAAAGATCCATACCAATGCCATGATGAACAGCAGGCAGATAAGAAGATTCTGCCAGATAGATGAAAAATCAAATGCCCTGTTGGAGATGGCCATGGAAAAATTTGGGCTGAGTGCACGAGCCCTTTCACGCATTCTCAAGATTTCCAGAACCATAGCTGATCTTGCCGGATATCAAGACATTGAACAGGCCCATATAGCCGAGGCAATACAATACAGATCCCTCGACAGGAAGCTACTTATATGAGAAGACTTATCAAAATAACTCTCGTTGTGGTTCTTGTCATCTTTTTTCTAATCACCTCAATGGGTATTGGCTTATGGTATCTGTGGTCGAGTAACCTTCCCTACATAGGCTCTCTTAAGGATTATAATCCCCCGATCATCACAGAAGTTTCTGCTGACGATGGTCAGATAATCGGTCAATTCTGGGATGAAAGGAGGATCTTAGTACCCTTAGATGAGATCTCCGAGCATATCATCAATGCCTTTGTTGCTGCAGAAGACGCCCGGTTCTTCCAGCACAGGGGTATCGACTTTCTGAGTATCTTGAGGGCGCTTTTCAAAAACATTAAGGCGCGCAGGATTGAACAGGGAGGAAGCACCATCACACAGCAAGTTATCAAATCACTGCTCCTGAAAAATCCTGCAAGAACCTATAAGAGGAAGGTGAGGGAAGCACTCCTTGCCCTTCAAATTGAAAGGGAATTCTCTAAAGAGAAGATTCTTTACCTTTACCTGAATCAGATATACCTGGGTCACGGTCTCTATGGTGTGGAGGCAGCCAGCCGCGTCTACTTTGGCAAAAGGGCTCGTGAATTAACCATTGCGGAGTCCGCCCTCCTGGCTGGTCTCGCTCGAGCCCCCAGCAGAGACTCTCCGATCAAGCATTTTGAAAGGGCCAAACTGAGACAACACTACGTCTTGGAGCGGATGAAGACTGAGGGGCTTATCAACGATAAGCAATGTGAAGGGGCCTTAAGGGCAGAGCTCGAGATTCAACCCGACAAAGAACGGTACCCCCAGAGGGCCCCGTACTTCTTAGAATACGTTCGCCAGACTATCGAGCAGAAATACGGGCGCCATCCTCTCTACCGGGGTGGATTGAAGATTTACACCACGGTTAATCTGTCAATGCACACAGCGGCAAAGAATGCCATTCAGAAGGGACTCGAAGAGCTTGAAAGGAGAGAGGGATTCAGGGGCCCAGCAGGAAGGGTCTTCTTTGATGAGCAGAAAGGCTACTACCGGGAAATAATCCAAGGGGTAAACAAAGATCCCCTGGAGGTAGGGGCAATTACCGAAGGGATTGTCACGAAGGTCGACAGCAGAAAGAAAGAAACCCTTGTGAGGATTGGACACGAACAAGGACTACTTCCTCTCGCGGGTATGGAATGGGCACGAATGGTTGATCCGGAGACGGCCTCCTTTGAGAGCAAATTGGAGGATCCAGCCGATGTGCTCACTCCAGGAGATATCATCATGGTGAAGGTCGTGGGAAAGGCCAGGGGTTCTGCTGACTGGATTCTCTCCTTGCAACAACCCCCTGAGACTCAGGCCGCCCTGCTCTGCATGGAGGCCAGGACAGGATACGTGAAGGCAATGGTTGGGGGACTAGATTTCTCCACGAGTCAGTTCAACAGGGCAATTCAGGCACGCAGACAACCCGGCTCTGCCTTCAAGCCCATCATCTACGCCGCAGCCCTCGACAAGGTATTCACACCTTCTTCGGTTATTGTCGACACCCCGATTATCTCCCCCACTGGTGAGGAGGAAAAGCTGTGGAAACCGAAAAACTACAAGGAGAAATTCTACGGTCCCACCCTCTTTAGGACTGGCCTGATAAAATCACGAAATATCATTACGGTAAAGATCCTCAAAGAGATTGGTATTCCCCACGCAATTGATTATGCACGGCGGATGGGGATTGAATCTCCTCTCAGTGCCGATCTATCGTTAGCCTTAGGTTCATCGGGGGTATCCCTCGTTGAACTGACGAGGGCATACTCAGTCTTTGCCAATGGTGGCATACTGGTAGAACCAATCTTTATTACCAAGATAGTTGACAGGAGCGGAAAGGTCCTCGAGGAAAACCAGCCCTCATTTACCGAGGCAATCTCCCCAGAAACAGCCTATGTAATGACCGATCTCTTAGGGGCAGTGGTCGAGGAGGGTACCGGCTGGAGGGTGAGGGCACTGAAAAGACCGGTGGCAGGCAAAACTGGTACCACTGACGATCTGAGGGACGCATGGTTTCTCGGTTTTGACCCTACCCTGGTTACCGGCGTATGGGTCGGTTATGACGATCGGCGACCAATGGGCAAAGGAGAGACTGGTTCGAGGGCTGCCAGCCCCATCTGGCTCGACTTCATGAGAGAGGTCCTCAAGGGAAAACCCATAATACCATTTCAATACCCTGAGGGTGTGGTTGTCACCAAGATAGATGCCAAAACCGGCCTCCTGGCCAGTCCCTTTTCTCAAGAAACCTGCTTTCAGGCCTTCAAGAAAGGCACAGAGCCTACAGAATTTTCCCCAAAACCAGGCCGCGGAAAACCGGGGCAGTTCTTTTCCCTCGATATGGATTACTCCAGTAAACCCCATTAGAAACTTTGCAGGGGATTCTAAACATCTCCCAGACTATTCATCTCTGTTTTTTGTCCCCTCTCAGAGGAACGGAAATTTTCTAACGGGGTAAATCAAGATAGTCGTAAGTGGTAACAGGGTCGCTTCATCTGGTTATTTAAGGGGATATAAGGGCTTTTCTGGGCTGGCGGGAGGGCGTGGTCACCTGATCACGAGAGGTAACGATTATCAAAGCAGTGTTTTCTTATCTTCAGATAATCCTCCTCCAGGGAGCTATTTGATTGGGCGTAGATATTGGATTTATGCATTATGGAGGCAACCTCTTCTCTTGATACCTTGTCTCCCTCCATATGCACTATCTTGACTAGTGTTCTGTAACCTA
>JABXJY010000033.1:0-3137 GCA_013375385.1 Desulfobacterales bacterium | reverse complement strand
CATTATGGAGGCAACCTCTTCTCTTGATACCTTGTCTCCCTCCATATGCACTATCTTGACTAGTGTTCTGTAACCTAAAATAAACGGTATGATACAAAACAACCTGATAGATCTCTCACCTAGAGGGAGCAATTGTATATACCTCAAGGCCGAGTTCAGATAGGTTACTATAGGAGGCATCATACCCTCTATTATTGCCTGTCTCTGTCTTGCAGATAAGGTATCGATCTTATTGAGTTCAATCTGATGTTTCTCTGTTATACTGAGTGGGATATAACACCAACCTCTCGCTATATCTTTTTTATAATCTTTGATGATGTTTATCAGCTGCAGTGCAGTGCCAAAATGAATTTGAAAGCTCTCCAGTTCGGACCTTTTTTCTTCTATGCTCTTTTTCTGACAAAAAAGCTTGGTGAGCATCACGCCCACGATACCCGCTACGTAGTAACAGTAATCCTCCAATTCTTTAATGTCTGCGAGCTGAAATATCTTACTGTTACTCTCTAGCTTTCTCTTTTGGAATTCAGCCATTCCCTTTGAAGTCTCAACAAGTAAGGGGTCAACTATTCTCCTGTAGGTATCTGGTACATCAAAGTAACACCGCAAGACTCTATGGCCGTTTTCTATAAGGTTTTTTGCATAAGAGTCTTCTTTCCATCTGAATTTGAGAGATTCATATAATTTCAACCGATGAGCCAAATCCTTATCTCCCTTAAAGATCGCTGAAAAATCCTTCAGGTCTGTAATCTTCTCCTTCTCATCCTGATACACAGTATCCTCAAAGGTATCTGCTATCCTGAAAAGCAGATATCCGAGGAGAACTATCTTAAAGATATCTCCCTCGAGCTGTGCGATATTGAGGGCGAATGTCCTTGATACCTTTGGCAAGATCTTGTGGCAATATCCCCAGTCTTCTTTTCCTACTCGGTCATTCATACGATCCTCATTGCTGATTAGAATTACTAATAGAGCACCCTGTATACTGCAACAGGTGAATGTATCCCTTTTAGACGAACTGTGCCTGCCTCTTCAGTAGTAGCCACATCCTTTGCCTTGCTGTAGGTTCTCTGACTTATCAAGATCTCACCCGGTCTGGCCATCTGCTCCAACCTGGCCGCAACATTGACCTGATTGCCAATTACCGTATAGTCTCTGTGGAATTCCGATCCAATATTGCCTACAGTCATATAGCCGGTATTTATACCTATCCCAATGTTCAGATCGTATCCGTAGGATAGCCACTCGTCTCTTAGTTGATCTATCTTCTTTTGCATGTCTATAGCCAAAAGAACTGCCCTCTGGGCATGGTCAGGGATTGAAACCGGATCGCCAAAAAAGACCATGATCCCATCCCCGATTATCTTGTCTAAGGTGCCCTCATACCTGTAGATAAGCTTTGTCATCTCCGATAAATAGTTGTTGAGAAGAAAGGTGATTTCCTCCGGTTCGAGTGAGTCAGTTAAATCGGAAAAGCCCCTGATATCTGAGAAGAGTACAGTCATCAGCTTCCGGTGGGAGATCTTACTCAAATCGCTCCCATCTGAAAGGATTCTATCTGCAATATGAGGGGAAAGATACCTCCTTAACTCATTGTATCGTCTCAATTCCTCAACCTGATCATCGACCTTTTTTTCGAGATCTCTATTAAGAATGAGGAGATCTTCCTTGGCCGCCCGTAACTCACCTGTTCTCTCCTCCACCATCCTTTCGAGATTCTTGGCGTAGTTATCTATGTCCTCTTTGGCTTTTCTTAGCTCAAAATTTGCCTTTTCCAACTTCTCATAGGCCACATTCTTGGCAACCATTGCCTCTCTCAGTTGATTAATAGTCTCTATCATGCCAGATGCGGTCTCTCCCCTTTTCCCCTTCCCCTGAAAAGCTTGTAAGAGCCTGCTCCAGAAGTGGAGCCTATCGTAGGTGATATCCAAAATAAAGTAAGGGGCCCTATATATCTCTCCTGCTGTCAAAATCTTACTATTATCTACCTTTAATGACTCAGTGATAAGAATTCCTGCGCATTGCTTTTTGTCTCTCTGTTCTTCTTCGCTCGGTAACTCGGAGAATCTACCCAAGAATACCTTCCTGCCTCCAATGATATCAGGCTCAAGGGTGACCTTTCTTCCAACAACCTTTCTTTTCTTTTCAAAAGGGCAGCAGATTGTTAGTCTCTTATCTTCGATCCTGGCATCGAGCTTGAAGGGAAGGAATTCCTCTTCTTCGTTAAACAGAATCTCCGGATCGTATTCATTGAGGGGTTGCTTGATAATCGCCGGAGAAAGGCCCCAGATAGTAGGTATGGAGGATATGATTCCTCTTAGGTATGGGTCACCTATATAATCCCTGTTGGCCTCTTGGTCTTCATGGAATTGAACCCTTATGATAGTATGCATTTTTTTGAGTTTCTTGTCATAGGTTGGCGGTTTGATGATATCAATGTCCTTGGTGTCATTGAAATTCTTGTTAAAGAAGGGAAGTCGCCTGATCCCGTCATTCGGGCTCGAGAAAAGCTGAATAAAGTAGCCAAATCTTCCCCATGACTGGAGTGTGGCACAAGAGGTGCCACAGTTGAAATAGAAATCGGGGTCACCAACAAGATCCTTGGCCCCCCGAAAGATCCTTTGAAAGGTCTCATAGGTAGTCCACTCATCCTCATCGGTCAGATAGTCTCTGGCACATCGGTACGTGTCTTCTGGAAATGGTATCCCGTCAAAAAGATGACCTGAATCACCCGATAGGCTTTCCACATAGGTGCAAACTATTCCTATATTCCGATTGCTTATACAATCAACCCGGCTCATAGATACGCCATACCTCAGAAAACCCTCTTGACACCGCGATCTATGGGTGGTAAAAAAGGATCACAAAGACCCTACATTCATTACGGAATCGGGACGTGGCGCAGTCTGGAAGCGCACCTGAATGGGGTTCAGGGGGTCGCGAGTTCAAATCTCGCCGTCCCGACCAGTAATATCAAGCACTTAGGTTAATTTTCCTAAGTGCTCTTTTTATGGATTTTTTGGATTTGCTACCAAATTGCTACCTTTCAGAGGTTGAATAGTACTCTGCAAGCTGGGTTTGCTTGGTCAATTTGTGGTTTAGCGAGAGATGGGAGTATCTGTCAGTCATTGAAATGTCAG
>JABXJY010000236.1 GCA_013375385.1 Desulfobacterales bacterium | reverse complement strand
CAATAAGTTACGGCTCTTTTGTGAATCAAACAAATAGCGAACTGTGCTTTATGCCCCAAGAAATCGTCATTGTCAATAAAAAAATTTTCAAAAAAATGAGGAAAATTTTGACTGAATAGTAATCATGTTATTCACTATGTCCACCTTTCATTTATTAAGCGTTTGACTTTCCTGCTATAGTGGCCTGCTCCAAGCCAAGGTGGGGGTATGTTTGGTGCTTGGCAAAGGAGGGTTCTAAGGTAAAAAAACTTCTCGGGCGGTTCCCCAGGATGTGAGAGGTGAGGGAGGGAAATAGATTATTCGAACAGGCCCATCAATCTTTTTAGTTTCTTTACAGCTTGGGGGAGAACGTCTCCGATCGCTTCACTAAATCTCAGGTGGGCACGTTGATCAAAGGGCGTCTCCCCTTGATTGATGATGACCAATCTTGCACCAGAGCGAAGGGCCTCTAGGGGCATGTCTGCTGCTGGTGTTACCACCAGGCTTGAGCCAACAACTATGAAAAGGTCGCTCTTTCGAGAATGCTCAAAGGAAAGCCTCAGATCCTTTTCCGGAAGGGGCTCACCGAAATCTACCACACTTGAGACCAGTTTTCCGCCACACGCGCAAATGGTCTCACCATCAGACCGGTCCACTTTTCTACCACATCCCGTGCACCGAAGTTTGGTCATATTCCCGTGAAGCTCGGCCAATAGATCAGGATTTATCCCTGATTTTAGATGGAGATTATCCACATTTTGCGAAATAAGGAACTTTAGCCTACCCATTTTTTGGAGTTCGGCAATGGCACTATGGCCCCTGTTTGGCTCAACTGAATCCCAAGAGCGGCTCATAGATTTGGGAGGAAGACCTTTATCTCTCCGTGTCCATACACCCTCAGGCCCTCTGAAGTCTGGGAGACCAGATTCCGTACTGATCCCAGCACCGGTAAAAACAACCAGATGCCTTGATTCATATAACCATTCAGCAAGGGTATGAATTTTCTTTTCGAGGTCTTCTTTCATGGCTAGTTGTAGGATCCCTGAATCATACGCCCTTTGCTGTCCTCGAGAGATTCTTGCTTAGAATTCCGACGGCTTGCAGATGACCTCTTTAACCTTGAGATCAAAGAAATTATGGGTGCAGGCCGGTTTTATCAAAAGGGCTGTATCAACTCCACGTGCGGTTCCACCAAGAGAGATAACATCCTCATCAGTCCTGATAAGCCCCGCATCTGCGGCCATCAAGGTAATCTCGACAGCAACCTTTGTTCCCTGTCCAAATGTTCGCAAGGTATATGCAATAATCTCATCTATTTGATAGGTGCCGGTTTTGTTTCTAAAGGCCCTTCCTATACCACCAAATGCATGTTGGGCTGTCAGAACAGCTGCACCCCTTTCCAAAAGTAGTCTTCTCTCGTTTTCCGGAAGTTCTTGATAATCTGGTTTCTTGAACCCTGTTACATGGGTTACAATTATGAGAGAAAAGCCGCTTCCAAAGACATCAAGGGCCTTGAAGGCAGTCTTGCCGCTACAGCTTGAGACCAAGATCTTTTTGATATTTAACATCTTGGCTCTTTCAAGAGCAGCTTCAAGGGTGGCCTCTGTATTTCTTGGGCCGGGGTTTGCAAAATAGCGGCAGTTTAAGACCTCAAAAGCTTCGTCCTTTCTTAGCTCCTTTGATTCTCTTGCCTTATCCATTTTTTCCTCCTTTGCAAAAAGGGATTTGACACCTTCCGGGCCCCTTTCCACTAAGAGATGATTTATGTCCCTGAACTCTTTTGGCAATGTAATGATCCTGGCCTTTGGAAGGATTTCGAGGACCTTTTTAGCAGCCAACTCGCTACCTACCGTATTTTTGAAGCAGACTGTTGTATTCATGTCGGAGAAGAGCTGTAGTTGTTTTAGCCTTGTCAGGCTGGGCAGGGAAATCCCCTCCAGACCCGTGCTCAAGAGGTCAAGTATGCCATAGGTAATGACTACATCTCTAAAATTCTTTTGAATGCTGAAAAGTCCCGTTTCAAGGTCACTCCCCTCATGACAGTATTCTTGCCCTTCTTTGATTATTCGACCGTTAATCTCGAGCGACTCCAATGTCAGATACTGTATGCCGACAAGGAGAAAGCCCCTCACAAGAGGAAAGGCAAGGGCTTTCCTCTCTGGACAGTAAGCGATTAGCTTTTTGGATAGGAGTTCATCATAGACAATTGCACTATCTATGTTTTTCCCATGGTGTAAGTAATTGATGGCCTTTTCCGCAGCCTGCTTGTTCTGAAGCATTGTATTAAAGAGTTGATCAAAACTTCTTGTGTTTTTGATTTCATTCTCTTTCATAGGAAGTTTCCTTACTTATACTATGCCCTTATTCTCCGAATATTTTTACCAGAACTCTCTTACGTCTCCGGCCGTCAAACTCCCCATAGAATATCTGTTCCCAGGGGCCGAAGTCCATCGTGCCATTGGTCACGGCAACAACAACCTCTCTCCCCATGATCTGCCTTTTCATGTGGGCGTCTGCATTATCCTCACCAACATTGTGTCGGTATTGGGAGACAGGTTCATGGGGGGCAAGTTTTTCCAGCCAGACGTCGTAGTCGTGGTGAAGCCCTGATTCATCATCATTGATGAACACAGACGCCGTAATGTGCATGGCGTTGCAAAGTATGAGTCCCTCTTTAATGCCACTTTCCTTCAGGCATTTTTCCACTTGAGGAGTAATGTTGATTAAGGCCCGTCTTGCAGGAACATTGAACCACAATTCCTTACGATAGCTTTTCATCACATCCCCCCTTAAGGATTTCGTAGTGCTGAGTTCATGGCTTGAACGATTGGCGGCTGTTCATCTATTAAGCCCTCTCAATCCTTCGGAATCATATTGCAAAAAGGATGGGAAGGAAAATCATAAAGCTATTTACCGGGAAAAGCGCTTTGAAGGTGTTGGATAGAGATGAACCATTGCTTGAGAGGGATGAGATGAATCATTCATCATAGTTGGTCTCTCAAGAGACACGGCGCTTCTGTCATTTGAGATATTGTCCGCCTTCAGAGGATTCTCTCTCCTTAACCCCTATTGTCTTTCGATACCTCATGCAATTCTTATTGTTGTTATTATGATCAAGAAAAGACACATACCCTATGTTTCTATAGGCCTTTTCTTGAGCACCTTCCAGGGTCGAATCGCCGGCAATAATATGTAGTCCTCTTCCACCGTCTGTTACAAGGCCTTTTTCGGGATCTTCTCTTACCCCTGAAAAGTAGGTGGCGATTCCTCTCTCTAACTTATCTAATCCTGTTATCTTATGACCCTTTCCGTAGCGTCCTGGATATCCCTTGTTCCACCCCTTGCTTGCCTTTGAGCGGCCTTCCATGGCCACTACATCCACATAGTACCGGTTGTTCCAGGCAGGATTGATTTGATCCAATTTCCCTTCCCATACTGCCATGCCTATTTCGAATAGGTCTGTGCTTAATTTCCGTGAAAGTACCTCCCACTCGGGATCGCCATGCCTTACATTAATCTCAAAGACCTCCAAGTTGTTGTAAGGGTCAAGATTGAGGCCAAAGTATAAGACCCCTTTATAGCCCCATCCCAAACCTAAATCACCCCTGTTGTAGATTGCATTCACCGTTGGGTTTACAATCTCTTTTATGATCCTATTTACAAGCCATGGGGTCACAAGTTTATGGGGCACATAACATCCTGTTCCACCTGTATTAAGATTTCCACCAAACTCCCTGATTGATTCCTCATCATCCGGATCAAAGGCCCTTTTGTAATCCTGGACAAACATCTTTAACGGCAGCGCATGCTTACCATCCAGGTAGACGAAAAAGGAGATCTCTGTGCCATATTTTCTCTCTTCGATAACAACCTTATCACCTGATCTTCCGAATATCTTTTCTACAATGATTTTGTCAATTGCGCTCTCGGCTTGTACAACATCATCGCATCCTATGGCACCCTTTCCCGCTGCAAGGCCATTTGCCTTTACAAAGACTTGATAGCCAATATTTCGAACGTATTCTTTTGCCTTTTCTGGATCTTC
>JABXJY010000235.1 GCA_013375385.1 Desulfobacterales bacterium | reverse complement strand
GTCCTCATCACACCGGAGGAATTCAGCGCGGAGCGTGAGCAGGCGCGCCCAGTATGGAAGCCGATGCATATGCAGCCAGTCTTTCGATCCGCAGATTACGCAGATTATGAAGATTCCAAGCCTAAGAAGCCTTATCCCTGTCGGGTGGTGGGTGGTAGTGTGGCTGAAGACCTTTTCGAGAGGGGATTGTGTCTGCCAAGCGGGACGGCGATGACGGAGGAAGATCTTGATCGTGTAAGCTCAGCCATACGAAGATGCGGCAAATAACCCCTTTACCGATTTCTGCCCCGAGCTAATATCCATGCACTACGAAAATGAGACAAGTGTGGTTAGGGAGCGGGTGGAGCGAAGACGGGGAAGAAAGGTGAATCTGTAAGGGGGCAATACCGCCTTATGCTTGAATGTGTTTATGATGATTGTTGTAAATTCATGTACCATCGATTCGATAAAAATGAAACCATTTGATCGACGGAAAAGCTCGCCACATGGGACAGCTGGGGTGTTTTGCAAACCCAAACTGACAATAATGGTAACCTGAAAGCTCCGGTTTTCGAAAAATGAAAAAGAGTCTTTTATTAGAAAAGAACGAGGAACGAGCCATTAGCGCCTTAAAAGAGGCTTTGTCCAATAGATTTCATCTGTTGGACTTCAGGCTTTTTGGATCAAAGGCTCGAGGAGAGGGTAGGGCAGGATCTGACATTGACATCATGATTGTACTGGACAAGTGTGATCCTGTAATGAGATCAGAGGTATATGACATTGTTTTTGAAACCAATCTGAAGTACGACACATTTATCTCTACCACGATCTTCACCAGGGAGGAGCTAGAGGAAGGACCGATGTCGGAATCACCCATCTATAAAATAATCCGGAAAGAAGGTATAGCTATTTGAGGAATAAGGAAAAACAGATCCAGTTAGCAAAATATCGGCTGAAGCAGGCCGAAGACT
The DNA here is from genome assembly GCA_013375385.1 of Desulfobacterales bacterium. GTDB lineage: Bacteria > Desulfobacterota > DSM-4660 > Desulfatiglandales > B25-G16 > JABXJZ01. The sequence goes on along the minus strand of JABXJY010000235.1, from coordinate 3,109 downwards.
CCATAAGTGAAGCCGAATGCCTGCTTTCCGGCAATGAGAGCCCTCGCTCAATCATGAATCGTGCTTACTACGCCATGTTTTATGGAGTTTTGGCGTTGATTGTCTTTGAGCAGTATTATTCATCAAAGCACGCCGGCATTCTATCATATTTCAACAAAAGGTTTATAAAAGAGGGAGTATTCCCCAAAGAACTCGGGTATTCGATAAATAAGGCATTTGAAATGAGGCAGGAAGGAGATTACCGGGAATATGTTGAACTTGCTTATGAGCAGGTCGAGCCCTTCATAGCGCAAGCAAAGCAGTTTGTTCAGGCTATAAGGGACTATTTAGAGAAATCCGTTTTTGCCCACGCATAATATCATAAGAAGTGATGGGCCAATCGCATTCCTTCACTTTCTCGCTTTCTAATCAGAGGTGCCCTATATTGGCCAGGGTTCTTTCATCGAAGTTACTATTAACCTGCCGCTACAGTCCTCAGAAATAGGCCTTTGGCAAATATTCAATGCACCAATATTACTATAAGGATACTTTGAGAGATATCGCTTCGATTGAGTCTATAGCCATAGCTCCTCACGGAAAATCCAACCGCTGGATCACGGTCGTCCTCATCACACCGGAGGAATTCAGCGCGGAGCGTGAGCAGGCGCGCCCAGTATGGAAGCCGATGCATATGCAGCCTGTGTTCCAGGTTGAGGAGCAGAGCGCACAGCGCAAAGAGCAAAGCGCAAGGCAAAAGTACAAGGCGCGCCCCAGTGAAATACGCTCCGCTGTCGTAAACGAATTTCACGGGGTAAAGGTGGTGGGTGGTAGTGTGGCTGAAGACCTTTTCGAGAGGGGATTGTGTCTGCCAAGCGGGACGGCGATGACGGAAGAAGATTTAGATAGAGTGATTGAAGCGATTTTGGGTTGTAAAAGATAAACAGAAATTAAGGAATTTAGGGATTGTGAATTGAGGGATTTAGGAATTTAAGAATTAAAGGATTGGGGAAGTCCGCAAAAGTATGCAGATTTGTGAATTGAGGGATTGTAGAAACTTGAAAAAACAGAGCATACGCTTGGGTTGCCGAAAGAAGAAAATGTGATTGAGATATCAGATAATGATCTTCATGCTCATTTGAAGGCTCGCATGGAACAGCGTGGCATCACGAGGGCGGAGATCGCAAGGACCTTAAATGACGGATGGGAGGCAAAGGACGCCAAGTCTGGAACCATTGGAAAAGTATTTGTATTTCCGTATAATAGAACATGGCAAGGTGACTTGTTCCAAGAGAAGGAAGTTACTGTATATTATAAGGTAATAAACGAGGATATAGTATTGCTCACGGTGAAAGCAAGGTACGGCAAACATTTCCGGAAGGAGGTAGAAGGTGATGAAGTTAGAATATGATCCGGTCAGGGATCTTCTCTATATCTACTTTGCCGAAGCTCATGAGAAGGCGGCAAAGACTGAAACAGTTGTTCCAGGCGTACATGCAGATTTCAATGTGGAGGGCAAACTTATTGGGATAGAAGTCATTGATGCCTCGGAGGTTATCGGCAGGAAGATCGAGTTTACACTTCCTGAGGTTTCCCGACCAGAGATGAAGGCTGCCACTTGACAAGGATAAGGTGAGGTTGCGATCCTGATTGTAAAAAGAAGCATCACCTGGATAACGCAAATCGTTAGCATCTTGAAAGCCTAGAAAATTAGCTTCAATTTGAGCTATACTGGGGCTTACGAATAGCTCAGTTCGCATCTTAATGCATCTAAATGCTTGAGATAGGAGGAGCGGCTATGTCCAAGGTTACTATAGATTTTGATGAGGAACTGCTTAAGGATTTTCACATCAAAGACGAAAGTGTTATTCGGCACATCTTTGAGTTAGGTCTCACCCAGCTGAAAATCGATCAGGTATTACGGCTGTATAGACAAGGCGGAATGTCTATTGGTTACGCTGCCCAGTTAGCTGGAATTCCAAAACAAGAGATGTTTCGCGAAGCCAGGGTGAGAGGGATTGAACCGTCTTTCAGTGAGCAAACTCTCCGGGAAGAACTTGGAATGGACCAACAATGAGAGGAGGAAAAGTTGTCAGCAATTCTAGTCCTCTAATAGCCCTGGCAAAACTAAATCAGTTATCCGTATTAAAAAAGCTATTTGAAGAACTCTTAATTCCGCAAGCTGTATACGAAGAGGCCGTCATTCGGGGTATGACTCAAGGATATCCAGATGCCTTGGCGATAAAGCTTTTTTTAGAACAGCAAGGTTGGCAGGCCATTTATGTTGATCACCAGTACATCAGCAAGGATTTGCTCAAGGAGAAGTTGGACTAGGGGGAAATTGAGAGTCTCCAATTAGCTATGAATGTGAAAGATGCCATACTTCTCGTAGATGACGAGGAAGCCAGGGAAGTAGCAAGAAGGCAAGGCCTTAGAACGAAGGGAACTGTTGGGGTTTTAGTGGACGCTTTTCAGAAAAGACTGATAGATTTGTAGGAGATAGAACTATTATTTGCTCAGATCCGAGCCAGAGCTGATATTTGGATAAGCCCAACTTTGTGCCAAAAGGTTTTGAGTGAACTGAAGGCAAGGGAACTGAATTAGGCAAGGACCATGAAGGGAAAGTAATTACTCAAGAAGATCTTTTACGGCAAATTGACACCATTCCCGGTTAAATAGCTCCGCCCCAGTGAAATAGTAAGACAAAAGCATTTCATGGGATAAACGCTACACGGGACAGGCCCCAGTTAAGTAGGCTGTGCCCCGGTTGAATAGGTCCGCCCAGTGGAATCCCCCGTAAGGGGGTCCGCAGAGCGGAATTCCACAGGGCAAGCATTCAACAAGGCATTTAACGGGGTAAACAGTTTTGGGTAAGAGCGAGGAGAGGAGTCGGCAAACAGCAGGATTATCCTTTGTAAGGAAGCCAGGCCCTGAAAAAAGGATTTATAAACCTGTATTCATTGCCGCTTTCAAAAAGAATATTGAGTTTGGTCAGACGTGTAATTGCTCTCCGGACAGATGATGGATTATTAAACCCTGCGGATTTCATGAATGAGACGGAAAAGATACTTTTTCCGCCTTCCTTTGCTATTGCCATGAGGCACTTGAGTTGAATGTTTGTCAAGAGGCTGAT
>JABXJY010000494.1 GCA_013375385.1 Desulfobacterales bacterium | reverse complement strand
ACGATAAGAAGGGGGTTTTGGAAGAGCTCCTAGAGAGTATAACCGGGCAAGAGAGACCCTTAAATAAGGGGACCTTGCTTCAGGTTCTATTGGAGAGAGAGAGGCTGGGTAGTACTGGCATAGGTGACGGGGTCGCTTTACCTCATGGAAAATTAAGGGGATTGGATAACCTTTTACTCTCTTTTGGTAGAAGCATTGAAGGCCTGGACTTTGATTCCATAGATGAGCAGCCCGCATATCTCTTCTTTCTTTTGCTAGCGCCTGAGAATTCAGCCGGCATGCACCTGAAATCCCTTGCCAAGATATCACGGATGTTAAAGGATGGTAATTTGAGACAGCAGTTGATGCGGGCAAAATCAAGGGAAGAGATCTACAAGATCATAATAGACAAGGACGAGGAGTTTTGACTGTTTTCATGACTGGTGTGCTCATAATAACTCACGGTCAGTTAGCAAGGGAGCTGCTTGAGGCGGCCGAATTTATTGTAGGCGCTCTTGAGGCAGCGGAGTGCCTTTCTATTGATGTCACGAAGGATTCCAAAGAATTAGGAAATATGATCAGAGAGAAAATAGACTCCCTCGATCAGGGACAAGGCGTCCTTATTCTGACCGATATGTTTGGGGGGACACCATCAAATCTGGCCCTATCCTTTCTTCAAGAGGACACAGTTGAGATCGTCACAGGCGTAAATTTACCTATGGTAATAGCTATTGCTCAAAATAGGGAGGGGCATAGCCTAGCAGAGATCGCGGATATGGCAAAGACCGCAGGAAAAAGAAGCATCTCCCTGGCGAGCGAACTGCTGACACCCACACAGGAGAAATAAAGTAAGTAGCGCTTCTTATTGCCTACTACTTCCGTTCATCCGGAGGTAGTCATGACAGTAAAGGAAGGTTCCTGC
>JABXJY010000032.1 GCA_013375385.1 Desulfobacterales bacterium | reverse complement strand
TATGTTACATAAATTGTTACGGTTAAATTTTCATCTAAAACCAGTGATATTAATCAATTACAGATCTATGTCAGGAGTTCTGAACTTACTCTGTGCCAGGGGATGTACATCTTTGAAGTGGATTTCTTTTTTCTTCAGCCCTCATCCCAAAAGAATGGGTTATCCCTATCAAAATCAGGAAGCAGATGGTCTTTAGAAGTGAATGGGTATGGTTGTACATAGACATTTTCAAAGCCCAATTCTTCTGCCTTATCCAGAACCCCATTATACTCCTCTTGTGAAATCCCCCTATTTATTTCATCTGGCGCACTGTTGCTTGGATGAAACTGGCTCATCAGGCTTAAATGAACTTGGGTAGAAAGATTAGCTGCAATCCATTCCAATATGGCGCATGCTTCTTCCCTGGAACCTGGCAAAATCAGGTGTCTTATTATGAGACCTTGCTTTGCATTTCCCTCATTATCAAGCTCAAGATTTGCCACTTGTCTGTACATCTCTTTTATTGCCCCAGCAGCTCGCTCAGGATAGTCAGGGGCGTTGGAATACTGAACCGCCTTTTCTTTCCTGATATATTTAAAATCAGGCAGGTAGACGTCAATAATTCCAGCGAGTTTTGAGATTGTTTCATATGAATCATAGGCGCTGGTATTGTAAACAATGGGAATCTTCAGTCCGAGAGTAAAAGCCCTTTTCAGTGCCTCAAGAATGGGGAGAATAACATGTGTAGGAGTAACCAGATTTATGTTTAATGCCCCCTTTTCCTGCAGAAAAAGAAAGGTGGCAGCTAACCTTTCAGGGGAAACAACAGACCCATAGACCTTCCAGCTAATCTGATAATTCTGGCAGAAGATACATCTAAGATTACAACCGGCAAAAAATACTGCTCCTGATCCAGAAAGGGAAGATCCTGTTGTTACATTATCCTTATAATCATAATAGCCGCTCAGAGATGGTTCTTCTCCAAAATGAAGGCAAGAACTGGACACAACAGGAAGATTACCAACTCCACAGAACCCCCTTTCCCCTCTATGCCTATTTACATGACAGCTTCTCGGACAGAGGTGACAGTCAGAGTTGTTGGGGGCAAGTCCACTCAGGGCCTCTTCAATCATGCTTGTCTTTTCATCTATTTTTTGCATTGACAGAAATAAATCAATTTCGTAATGTCACAAGGAATTAACAAGAACCCTACATCATTTACCGAGGGTTTACAGCAAAATTCTTGAGAATCTTTAGACTTCGCGCATTCTAGAGACAAAGACATGAGAATAAAGTTTTGGGGTACCAGGGGATCTACTCCCGTGCCAGGAAAAGATACGATCATTTACGGCGGGAATACTACGTGCCTGGAGGTAGATCTCAATAGCGGAAGAAAGGTAATAATAGATGCTGGTACAGGGATCCGCCCTCTTGGTAGTGAATTTGTGTCTCGCAGAGAAGATGTGGATATCCATCTTCTTGTTACCCATATCCACTGGGATCATATCTTTGGTTTCCCCTTTTTCTTGCCGATCTATAGATCCTCCACCAGAATCCTGGTCGATGGTTACGACTTATCTATGAAAGGCCTCAGATACAGCTTTGATAACAAAATGGGAGATGGCCTCTGGCCAATCAGGTTCGAGGAGCTCAAGGCAGACATACAATTTATCGACAAATTGACTCATGGATGCCTTGAGATTGATGGTACCATCATCGACAGTATTCGCCTACGTCACCCCCAAGGGGGCTTAGGATTTAGGTTTCGGGAAGGAGATAAAACCCTTGTCTTCCTGACTGATAACGAGCTCGATGTAAAGGATAAGTCTTTCAGTGATTATATTGCCTTTTGCCAGGAAGCAGACATCCTGATCCATGATAGCCAGTACATACCTGAAGAGATATCAAGACACAGGGGTTGGGGACATTCTGATTACCAATCGGCGATTGATCTTGCCCTGAAAGCTCATGTCAAAAAAATGGTTCTGTTTCACCATGCGCCAGAGAGAAAAGACAGTGATGTAGTGAAGATAACGATCCTCTGCCAGGACTTGGCCAAGAAAAAGGATTCAAATCTGGAGATAGAGTCTGCAAAAGAAGACTCTGTTCTTGTGCTCTGAAAGATATTATTTTGGGTTTATTGAGTCTGTAGCCAAGTTCTCATCAACTGTGATTTCTGTAAAGAGTGAGATTGTAGATTTCGGGATGAAAATGATGAATTCAAGACAAAGAATACTGGCAGCGGTTAATGGAGAAGCAGTAGATAAAATACCCGTTGTGCCCCAGATAACATATTTTACCTCCGACATATGCGATATTACCTGGGAACAGGCAATGAACGATGCTGAGTCCATGGCAGTGTGCCTGCACGAAGGTCACAAACACTTTGGATACGACGGGGTCTATGCCGGTTGGGAATCCTCGTTTAATTTAATGGCGAGCGCTCTTGGCGCCCACATGGCTTATAGAGATGATTCCATCCCGTATATCGATAAACCGCTATTTACCAAACCCGAAGATATGCACAAAATGAAAGTCGCGGATCCCTACAAGGATCAACGATTGTCCCTTCATCTAAAAGCCACATCCATTCTCAGACAGAAATTGGACAGTGATATTCCTGTTTTTTCTTATGTCCCGGGCCCTTTGACCGTAGCCGGCCTGGTGATAGAGAATAATAATTTGATGAAAAGCATTCTGCGAAACCCTTCCTTTGTGCACGAAGTTGTAGAATTGACCACACGGGCCACCATCAGTTATGCACAGGCAAAAATAGAAAACGGAGCGGAAATCATAGTAATTGCCGATCCCATCGCATCGGAGTCCATGATCTCTCCAGAGATGTTTGAGCAGTTTTCCAAACCCTACCTGGAGGCCATCATAGAAGAAGTAAATGAAAAAGAAGCCGTCCCCTCGGTCCATATATGCGGCAGAATCATAAATATCCTTGAATCGTTATGCGAAATAAAGCCGAAAATCATCGAAATCGATTCCTGCAATGATCTGAAGAAAGCCAGAGAAATAGTGGCAGACAGGGTATGTCTCCAAGGAAATCTAGATCCCACCGGGACACTGCTCATGGGGGACAAAGATAAAGTGTACAACGAATCAAAAAAGGCCTTAGAAGAGGGGGTCTTGGATAGCAGCTATTTTATCTTGAGTTCAGGCTGCGAAGTCCCCAATAAAACCCCTCCTGAAAATATCGAGGCCATGATGCGGGCCAGAGAGGCATGATAGGGAAAAGGAAGTCCGCTCTTTTTCAATTGCTCCCTCATCTATCCCTGTTCTATCCTCTCAATGTATTGTCTTGAGCGTGTGTCTATCCTGACTATGTCCCCGATATTTACAAAAAGTGGAACCTGAACAACCGCTCCTGACTCAAGGGTAGCCGGTTTGCTACCTCCAGTTACCGTATCTCCTTTAATCCCTGGCTCGGTTTGGTCAATCTTTAGATCAACGAAATTGGGGAGTTCAATATCCATTATCCTGTCATTGTATATCAGTACCTTGACATCCGTATTCTCTTTCAGGAATAGTCTATTTTCCTTTAGCTGTTCAGCTGTTAGAAAAACCTGGTCAAATGTTTCGGTATCCATAAAACAAAATTCACCTTTATCCTGGTAAAGATATTGCATTTCCTTTTCCTGTATATTGGGTGGAGCAACCTTTTCTCCGGCCCTAAATGTCTTCTCTAGTACCTGTCCGGTAATCATGTTCTTGAGTTTTGTCCTGACAAATGCCCCACCTTTGCCTGGCTTTACGTGCAAAAATTCTATGATGGTAAATGGTTTTCCATCCAATTCTATCTTCAGTCCGGTCCTAAAATCTACTGTCGAATACATTAATGGCCTTTCTCCCTCTATACGAGTTCGTCGTGTTTATTGTGTTTGTAGTGAACCAGAGTACCTTAAATTCAATCCCTCAATTCACAATTTCTAGCCTCCTTTGCTCTATGGCAGCAAGCCACCTTTCCAAGATGCCTATCAGCCTCAATTTCTTTTCTTTTAGTATCCCTTCTTTGGCCTTTCTACGCTCTTCGGCTTCCTTCATCTCCTTCAATTCATTGAGTCTGATTCTAGATTTTTCATCATCTGGGGAGGCCTCAACTACCTGTTCATACACCTTTATAGCCTCTTCTAACTCTCCCTGTTTGTAGTAGATTTCCGCCAGGGTAGAAGTTGGAAGGACTGATGGTTCTTCTTCCTTAGGAGAGCTTAGTTCAGAGAGAAGTCTGGTTGCCTCCTGATCACTCCTGTGATGTGCTAGGTATATCTTTAGGGAATCTATTGCCTCTTCAATCCTGTTCTCTCTTCTAAGGAGCTCAGCTCGAAGTTTAAAAACAGAAGACAGCTCATCAATCTGCTTGCATAATTTCTCTAATTCAGGTTCTGCAAATTCAATAGATCCCTGTTCAAGATATGTTTCCGCCAAAATCCCTCTAATGTCAATATCATCCGGGAAAGATTCTAATACCTTCATGCAAGCCTTTATTGCCCTCTCCGGTTTTCCTTCCTTCTTTAATATCTCAAGAAGGATAAGTCTTAACCTAGGTGTTGCTATCCTATCCACAATTTCATCATAGATTCCGTCTAACGTATTCACTTTAACCCCTTTTTAAAGTTTACTCATGGCTTATGCTATCATTTCCTTTTCTTGTTACCTTCCCAGTCCTCCTTAAAGCGGTAGATGATTTCATTGTCTTTTATCAGACCCAGCTCCTTGCGAGCTACCGACTCCAGGTATTCTTTGTCCTCCCTGAGTCGTCTGATCTCAGCAGCCAGCAGCCTGTTTTTTTCTTTAAGATCCCTTATGATTGCTAAATATTCCTCTTTTTCTTTTTGCATTTTATAGAGGTCTATTAACCCATGCCGTCCAGGGCTTATCCAGGCCAACAAAAGGACAGCAACAAAAGAGAGAATCGAAATATAAGCAAAATAGCTTTTTTTGAAAAACGCCAAATCTAAAAAACCTTTTCAGGCTCCCACTGGGCAGCTATTATGATGGAGGCAACACCTGCTTTCTTCGCTAAATCCATTATCCTGACAACATGGCCATGTTTAACATCTCGATCGGCCTGCAAAATAAGGTTGATCTTTTTTTGTTCAGTACTCCCTTTAAGCCTAAGATAGAGATCCTTTAAAGTCACTTTTTCCTTTTTTAGGTAACACTCTCCTGTCTTATCTATAGCCACAATCATGGTATCCGGAAATTGATCTGATCCTCTTTCAGTGATGTCAGGCAATCTAATATCAATACCAGTTATGATCTCAAAGTGAGAGGTTACCATAAAAAATATAAGGAGTAAGAATACAATATCTATGAGAGGGGCAATGCTTATACCAAGACTGATTTCTTCTCTCTTTGACTGACTAAAGCGCACTATTCTTGCTACCTTCCAGGGTTTCTACTAGCCTAATAGAGCTTTCCTCCATTTCAAAAATGAGGTTCTGGGCCTTATCCACAAGAAAACGATAGGCAACCAGTGTGGGTATAGCTACCAGAAGGCCAGCAGCAGTTGTGATTAGGGCCTCAGCAATACCTCCTGCAAGGTGTGCAGGGGCGCCAACACCCTGAACAGAGATCGCATTAAAGGTTTTTATCATACCTGAAACTGTACCAAGCAAGCCAAGCAGTGGAGAGAGGTTAGCAATAGTCAATAAGACACCTATATTTCTCTCCAATATAACCCCCTCTCTCCTTCCCTTCTCTTCTATGGCCTCTTTAACCAGCCACATCCCTTTACCAGCATTCTTAAGGCCTGCCAGAAAAATCCTGGCAATTGAAGAGCTATTTCCTTGGCAGAGGAAAATTGCCTCTGCTATCTTATTGCGCTTTACATGGTCTTCTACCTTAACAATAAAGTCCTTTGGAATGATTAATACTCGCCTCAATACCCATAGCCTCTCCATGAATATCGCAAGGGAAACAACAGAACAAAACAGGATAGGATACATAAACGGTCCGCCTTTGATGACAAGTTCAATCAATCTGATCCTCCCGGTAAACCATGTTAGATTTCACACGGGGCATTGTACCCCATATTCACCCCGTTAAATAGGGTTCCCATCGGGAAATTTAACGGGGTAAAAAAGCGGAACAATATTTTGGATACCATCCCTGTGCTTCCGTGCGGGGCATTCTAACGGGGTAAATATATGCCTAAGATATTCAGGGATTCCCCGCATAGAGGTTCGTAGGTAAAATACCCTTTAACAAATGTAAAGTCAAGAATACCCTTATCTGGGATTTCCTGAATCTTGGGGAAACAAGATTGTTTCTGAGCGAAAACTGGCTGGGAAAGGAACAGAGGGTTGTTTGGGCCTGATTGACTGTGAAAAAGATGAATATCTTGAGCTCACAGGAAGAAGAGGTACATTCAAGTTTCACTTGGGTTCAACTGAATAAAATCTTTTTTCTGGAAGCTCCAGACAGGTTAGACAATTTCCATAAACGGCTCCAGTATCAATCCCTATCTTATTTTTCATGATCACAGGGTTACTAAGTGGGGTATGCCCAAAGATAACCACCTTACCAAAATCGTAATCAGAATAGATGAATTCATCTCTAATCCAAATCATGTCAACAAGATCCTGATCCTCAACCCTTATGTTAGGGCGAAAACCAGCGTGGACAATATAGTATTCCTCGAGTTCTATCATGGGTAAGAGTGAAGAAAAGAAGTCAAGGTGAGAAGATGGAATAAGTGGATCATCCTTACTTCGCCTCACTTCCTCATAGCTTCTAAGTGTAGAGATACCTCCGTTTAATATGAAGCCACGGGGATTAACGCCTGACAAATAATCAAGAAACATCTGCTCATGGTTTCCGATAAGACATGCAACTAAAGGGGAATCCTCTTTTAATTCAAGGATAAAGTCGACAACACCTCTGGCATCTTCCCCTCTGTCAATATAGTCTCCAATAAAAATGAGTCGATCACTGGATGGGTTCCATTCTATTTTATCAATAAGCCTTTTTACCATCTCCAAGCAACCATGGACATCCCCAACAATAAAGGTCTCTCGTTGGCTCATAGAGTTACCTTTTGCAAAAAAACCGAAGCAATACAGCAGAATTGTCAGTCATTATATAAAAAGCTTTTAATAAATAATCAAGTGATATATGTTTTAGCAGACCTGTTTTCCAGGCTTAAGAGGTTCACCCCGTACTCAAATCCATTGGTCTTTTTCTCTAACAGGGTAAAGATCTATGTCAGAGATAGTCTTAGTTCTGGCAACCCATAATAAGGGCAAGAAAAGAGAGTATGAACTATTTTTTGAGAGATTTCCTTTAGAGATCAAGGGGCTTTCTGAATTTAGGGAGATTCCTGAATTTGAGGAAGAAGGAAGGACATTTGAACAAATTGCCACATACAAGGCCCGATCTGCATCAAGAATTCTCGGTCTCCCTGCCCTGGCTGATGACTCGGGCCTTGAAGTCGATTGTTTAAATGGAGCGCCAGGAATCCTTTCAGCACGCTATGCTGGGGAATCAGCTGACGATTATCAAAACAACCGGAAACTTCTTGAGCAAATGAAAGGGAAGGAAAATAGAAATGCCACCTTTGTTTGCTCTCTTGCCTTAGCCAAACCAGCCGGGCAGGTTTTGACGTTTACCGGAAAATGCTCCGGGATAATCCTATATGAGCCTGTGGGGACAAATGGGTTTGGATATGATCCCCTTTTTTACTATCCCCCCTTTAATAAGACATTTGCCCAGCTGTCGGTTGAAGAGAAAAGTAGAGTAAGTCATAGGGGGCAGGCCATGAGAAAATTAGAGGAGGATTTCGACAAGGTATTGATTTGGTTGGAAGAAACATAAGCTCAAAGCTCGTACATTTCTCCTTGACCTCAGAAAAGCTGTTAAAATAGGATATCTTGTCTGATTTGAAAAAGAAAACTCCCATGGATAATACAGCCGAAATTGAACAAGAGGCCATGTTACATGACATAGCCTCCATACTGAGGACTTTCGTAAAAGAGATAAGTAATCTAATACCTATCTTACAAATGATTCAGGAAAAACATCACTACCTCTCTCCCCGTGCACTGCAAATGGTGGCCAAACACCTTAAAATGTCTAGCAGTGAGGTCTATGGGGTGGCCACATTCTACAATCAGTTTAGGTTTTATCCTCCAGGCAAACACCAGATTAAGGTCTGCCTTGGAACTGCCTGCCACGTTAAGGGTGGTGACATAATCCTGGAGAATTTTGAACGCAAGCTTGAGATCAAGGTAGGTGAAACCACACCGGACAGGGAATTTAGCATTGACAGGGTAGCCTGCGTAGGATGCTGTGCCCTGGCCCCTGTGGCCATAATTGATGATACCGTTAATGGACATATGGCCCCAAGCAAAGTAGAGGGACTCATCCTGGGCTTCGACATAGAAAAAGAACGCGAAAAAAGAGAAAAGCAGCAGAGTGAAGCAAAACAGTAAAGAGAAATTAAAGGAGGTATTTGCCTCCATAAAGATGGATGCAGAGAGACGCTTCAGGGAGATGAAGGGAGATAGTAGTCAAAACATCTTCATTGGCATGGCTACCTGTGGCCTGGCGTCAGGTGCAACAGATGTGAAGGCTGCGTTTGAAGAGGCATTTTCGGAAAAAGGAATCAGCGCCCGTATTATTCCAGTAGGTTGTCTGGGTCATTGTTATGCCGAGCCGCTAGTCATAATTGATAGGCCCGGATTCCCACCCATCCTTTACCACGATGTAACACCCGGAAAGGCAAAGCTGCTGGTGAAGGCCTTCTTAGAAGAAGATGACCCGGTCTTTGAGCACCTCTTAGGAGCCATGGAAAAAAATGACCTGATACCTTGGATCATGGACTTTGCACGGTTTAATCAAGAAAAAAGGGTGGTTATGGCCAACAGCGGTTTACTTGACCCAGAGGATATCTATCAGTACGTAGCAAAGGGAGGATATTCGGCCCTTGTCAAGGCACTCACCTTAGAACAAGAGGAGATCATACATGAAATTCAAGACTCAGGTCTCAGGGGGAGAGGAGGTGCAGGCTTCCTAACTCACATAAAGTGGCAATTGGTCCGAGATGCCAAAGAAAAAGATAAGATCGTCATATGCAATGCGGACGAAGGAGACCCAGGTGCCTATATGGATAGGACTATACTTGAAAGTAATCCCCATCAAGTCATTGAAGGTATTACCATCAGTGCCTATGCGGTGGGAGCTAAAAAGGCGATTGTCTATGTCAGGGCAGAATATCCCCTTGCTGTGAAAACGACTAAAAAGGCAATTGAACAGGCAAAAGAGATAGGACTCCTAGGTAAGGGAATTCTGGGCACGGACTTCGACTTAGACATAGCAATATTTGAGGGTTCAGGTGCCTTTGTTTGTGGAGAGGAGACAGCCTTGATACAATCGATTCAAGGCAAAAGAGGCATGCCTCAACCAAGGCCACCCTACCCTTCCCAAAGAGGTTTGTGGGGAAAACCCACTGCAGTCAATAATGTTAAAACCATGGCATCGATACCACCCATACTAAACAAGGGGGCTCAGTGGTACAGAGGGATTGGTACAGAGAGGAGTCCTGGGACAGCAATATTTTCTGTGGTGGGAAACGTTCTACATGCCGGCTTGGTAGAGATTCCTATGGGAGTTACCCTCAGGACCCTCATCTTTGAGATCTGTGGAGGTATCCCAAATCAAAAGAGCTTTAAGGCAGTTCAGATTGGCGGCCCTTCCGGCGGGTGCCTACCAGGGTCTTCTCTAGATACCCCCATTGATTTCGATTCTCTAACGCAAGCCGGGGCAATGATGGGGTCCGGCGGTATGGTGGTCATGGACGAGGATGCTTGCATGGTAGACGTGGCCAGGTATTTCCTCGACTTCACCCAAAAGGAGTCATGCGGGAAATGTACATTCTGTAGAATAGGGACCAAGCACCTTCTCGATGTCTTAGAGAGGATAACAAGGGGAAAAGGCCGGCAGGGTGATATTGGGCTGCTAGAGGATCTGAGTTTGGATATTAAGGCAGGGTCCCTTTGTGGATTGGGAAAAACAGCCCCTAATCCGGTTATAACAACCATCAAATATTTCAGAGATGAGTACGAGGCACATATCAGGGAAAAACGATGCCCTGCTATGATGTGCAGGACTTTAACGGCATACTATATCGATTTGGATAAATGTGCCAGAGGCTGTGACGCCTGCGTTGGGAGCTGCCCTACAGAATCAATCTTTACTACCAAAAATAGAAAGAAGGGCATTGACCAAACATCGTGCGTTAAGTGTGGAGAATGTATGGCATCTTGCCCACCGGAGTATGATGCCGTGAGAAAGGTGTCTCCTCCAGAACTGGCGCCCAGAATTGAACGCCCACAGGAGACGGTAACCCATGGCTAGATTGATTGTTGACAATAAACAGATAGAAACCGATGATGGAGTGACTCTTCTTCAGGCCTGTTTAGACAACGAAATCTATATCCCCAATCTCTGCTACCTGAAGGAGATGGACAATCCACCAGGGTCATGCAGACTGTGCCTTGTTGAAATTGATGGACATAGTCAGCCGATAACCTCATGCACCGTAACGGTCAAAGAAGGCATGGTGATCAGGACTGATACCGAACATGTGAGAAGATTGCAGAGAACTGCCTTTGAACTTCTTCTCTCCGTCCATCGTGTAGACTGCAAGAACTGTCCTGCTAATAGAAAATGTGAACTGCAAAGGATTGCCAAGTTTTTGCATTTCGGCCTAAAGCTAGTGAGGCTCGACCAACTTGAGAGAGAGACCACAGTAGTGCAAGACCACCCTTGCTTAGAATATGTTCCTACCAGGTGCGTTTTGTGCGGTAAATGTGTCTTTGTCTGCCAGAAAAAAAATGGCCAAGCTGTGTTAAGCTTTGCTAAAAGGGGACTTGATACCGTAATAAGTTTCTTTGGAGAAGAGGATAAGGCTACGGCCACCTGTGAGGAATGTTATGCCTGTGCGGAAGTCTGCCCTGTTGCCGCCCTCTTGATGAAAGAACAGTAAGCGATCATTATTGATCTCTGAGGGGGGCATGGGGTAAAAAACGCTTGCTAAGAATATTCATAACCAATAACATAATCATCGAGAGGAATTCTTACGATGATAAAGGAAAATGTCAAGCGCCTGTTACGCGAGTTGCCAGAAGGTGTCACGCTTCTCGCAGCTGCCAAAGAAAGAAGCGCTGATGAGATATGTGAGGCAGTAAGGGCCGGCATTACAATCATAGGAGAAAACTATCTCCAGGATGCCCTGAGGGTAATTAATGAAGTAGAAGAAAAGGCCGAGTGGCACTTTATCGGACATCTGCAGAGCAATAAGGTAAAAAAGGTGATTGATATCTTCGACATGATCGAATCCGTTGACTCCCTTAAATTGGCCAGGGAGATAGAAAGATGTTGTGAGAGACGAAATAAGGTCATGCCTGTGTTGATTGAGGTCAACAGCGGCAAGGAAGATCAGAAAACCGGGGTAGCCCCAAATGATGTAATGCAACTCATAGGAGAAATCTCTTCTCTTGATCACATAAAGGTTATGGGCCTGATGACCATGGGACCGAGATTCGGAGATCCAGAGGAATCACGCCCTTACTTTAGAAAAACGAGGGAGATATTTGAACAGATCAAGGCTCTTCACCTGCCAAATGTGGAGATGAAATGTCTTTCCATGGGAATGACAAATTCTTACAAGGTTGCCATAGAGGAGGGAGCAAATTTGGTAAGGATAGGAACAAAGTTATTTGGAGAGAGGGAAGGAAGGCAGAATTGAGCTATGCTCATAAAGAAATGAAGCGTCTTATGGGCAAGGCAATCTACAATTTTAAAATGATTATGGATGGAGATAGAATATTGGTGGCTGTTTCCGGTGGTCAGGATAGCTTATCCCTGCTATGGTTGCTAAGAGAGCGCCTAAAAAGGATACCTATTGACTACACTCTGACAGCAGTTCATGTAGAGTTGGGCTTTCCACAAAATACGGGTAACAGTATGGAGGAGTTTTTCAATGAACATGGCTTTGATTACGCTATTATCCAAAGCAGCATTGGGCCACGTGCCCATACAAAAGAAAACAGGGAAAATCCCTGTTTCCTCTGCTCACGTCTCAGAAGAAAGGCCATATTTGAAAAGGCGGCACAACTCGGATGCAACAAGATAGCCTTTGGACATCAGAAAGATGATTTTATAGAGACATTCTTCTTGAACCTCTTTTTTGCAGGATCAATAGACACAATCCAACCTGTGCAAGAGTTATTTGATGGGAAACTTACCATCATAAGGCCCTTGCATCTCTTAAATGAGATTGTTATCAGAAGATATGCCGATGAGATGGGATTTCCTGAGATAGATAGTGGTTGCCCTACAGCAAGATCATCAAAAAGGGCACAGATCAGGTCTCTGCTGTGGGACCTGTATCAGACAAATAGAAAGATAAAAGGAAATATATTTAATGCAATACAAGGCGTAGAAAGAATTGAGGGATTCAGGGATATCGAATAACAGAAATTCCCAACTTAACCTCAGATTCTGGCTCACTTTAGGCACTTAAAATGAAATTAGGTATTATTGGATTGCCTCAGTCAGGGAAGGCTACCATCTTCAAAACCCTGACTGGTGCCACGGGAATAAAAGGTGAAGAAAGGATCAAGAAAGGGGATCAGCTTATTGTAACCGTTAATGTACCTGATGAGAGGGTAGACTACCTTAAGGAACTCCATAAGCCGAAGAAGACCGTCTATTCTCAGGTAGAATACCTACTGCCACCAAGAGTTGTAGATCCAGATCATGGTAAGAGAGAAAGAGAAAATGTAATGTTTAATGCGGTGAGGACCTGTGATGGACTGGTACACGTAGTGAGAAATTTTCAGGTCTTTGGAGGCCCTCCTCCCACACCTGAAGAGGATTTCTTTAAGCTGGAATCTGATATGATAGTGAGCGATCTTGTGGTTGCCGAAAAGAGGATCGAAAAGATTAAGTCAGATGAGAAGAAAGGAAAAGAGATAGCTCTCGAGGAACTCTCTCTCTTAGAAAGATGCAGGGACAGTCTATCTGAAGAAAGGCCCTTGAGGGATAATACTGAAATAGCTATAACTCCTCTGCTTAGGGGCTTTACCTTTTTGTCTGCTAAACCTATGCTGGTGATTTCTAACAATTCAGATGAGGATGAAGACCTGCCAGAAATGCCTCATATCCCAGAGAATATCGAGGTTATGGTAGTCCGGGGTAAATTGGAGATGGAGATAGGAGAGATGGGACCAGATGATGCAGAGGAATTCCTCTCTGCCTACCATATAGAGAGTTCTCTCCTCGACAGGGTTATCAGGCGCTCCCTTGCTGTATCTAATCTCATTTCCTTTTTTACGGTTGTGGAAAATGAGGTAAGGGCATGGACAGTCACCAGAGGTACGCCAGCAATAGAGGCAGCAGACCTCATCCATTCAGATATGAAAAAAGGATTCATACGGGCCGAAGTTCTCCCTTACGATCAATTGGCCAGGTATGGGAATTTCTCCGACGCAAAAAAGGACGGCCATCTCCGCCTTGAAGGGAAGGAATACATAGTTCAGGATGGGGACATAATCAAGTTCAGATTTAGCGTTTAGGGCAATGGTAAAGAAAAAGATAAGAGTTGGGCTCATCGGGGCAACTGGTTATGGTGGGGTTGGTTTAATTGAGCTCCTGATAAATCATTCCTATGTTACTATCGGTGCCCTCATGGCAAAGCAAGATATCAATAGGCCTATCAGTGTAATTTATCCTCACCTAAGAGGATTTTGCGAGCTACCGGTTTTTGATCCAACTGATCCCAATTGCCCGGACGACTTTGATATCGTCTTCTACGCCACCCCTGATGGAGTCGGTCAAGAAGAGGCAAGGAAATGGTTAAAGGAGGAGGTTAAGGTAATTGATTATAGTGGGGATTTCCGATTCAATGATCAAGATAGCTATGCCTCCTACGCTGCAAGGATTGGGAGGACAAAGCAACATGCTGATCCGGACATTCTCCCGTCCTCTACCTATGGCCTGCCCGAGCTGCACAGGGCTGAAATAGCCAGCTCAGATCTGGTTGGGAACCCTGGATGTTTTGCGGTAAGTTGTATCCTTGGGATCGCACCTGCTGTCAAATACGGTCTGATAGATAGTGAGGATATAATCTTTGATGCAAAGAGTGGTGTCTCAGGTGCCGGAAAAACTCCATCACCCGCGTTTCATTTTCCTGCCAGATATGAGGCTATGAATGCCTATAAGGTAACCGGCCATCAACATGTATATGAAATCGAGAGAGAATTAGGCCTCTTAAGGGGCAAAGAAATCAGAATTACATTCACGCCCCACGTTGTCCCCTTGAGCAGGGGGATTATCACAACTATTTATGCAAATCTTCTGCCGAATGTAAATATGGAGGACTTAAGAGAGGCCTACACTAGGATGTATAGTAAAGAGCCCTTTATCCGGGTATTGAGCCATGGAGAGATTCTAAGCACCACTGATGTGAGGGGTAGTAATTTCTGCAATATTTCACTTACTATAGATTCAAGAACAGGGAAGGTAATCGTTCTCAGCGTGATTGATAATTTGGTTAAAGGTCAGGCAGGTAACGCCTTGCAGAATATGAACATCATGATGCAGATCGAGGAGACTACTGGCCTGATGTGTCCTGGAAATTTTCCTTAAAGGATACTTTACATACAGACCTTCCTTACCTGTATGATATCGGTCTGACCAAGAAATATCTTTCTTATCCCGTCTTGCATCAGGGCCGTCATTCCATCGGCTATGGCCTGTTCCCTGATCTCCTCCATCTTGGCCTTGCTTTGAATCAGGGACTGCATTTGAGATGTACCAGCCAAGATTTCAAACAATCCGGTTCTTCCCTTATATCCCGTATTCTGACACTTCTCGCAGCCTTTGGGGCGGTAAAGGGTGAGATCATCGTTGTAGGAGATTTTCAGGGCATCAAAATTGCCACTATATGCCCTGACCAATGAGTCAAACTCCTCCCTTGCCGGATGGTAAGCCTCCTTGCAATCCTTGCACAAGGTTCTCACCAGTCTCTGGGCAAGGATACCCAGAAGGGCATCGGCAAAATTGAAGGGATCCATTCCCATATCCAGCAATCGTGTGATTGTCTCAGGGGCACTGTTGGTGTGAAGGGTTGAAAAAACCAGATGACCGGTAAGGGATGCCTCAATTCCTGTAGACACGGTCTCCTCATCCCTCATCTCCCCAACCATGATGACATCAGGATCAGCCCGTAAGAATGCTCTCATGGCCGCCGCAAAGGTAAGCCCTATCTTTGGGAGCATCTGAACCTGGCGAAGACCTTCCTGGGTTATCTCCACGGGATCTTCTGCAGTCCATATCTTTGTCTCCGGTCTATTGATAAAATGCAAGGCCGAATGGAGGGTGGTGGTTTTACCACTCCCGGTGGGACCAACCACCAGCACAATACCATAGGGCCTCTCTATCATGCCGACAAATTCCTTATAATCTCTCTCATTCATACCCATCTTATCGAGCGGTATAGGTTCACCGGCAGCGAGCAACCTCATAACAACATCCTCATTTCGTCCTGTAGTCGGGATGGTAGCCACCCTCAATTCGATATCTAAGGGGGCATATTTCTTGAATTTTATCTTGCCATCCTGGGGAAGACGCCGTTCCGCTATATCGAGATCGCTCATGATCTTTATCCGGGAACTGATAGCACTCTTATACGTGTACGGTATCGTCTGGTAGACCTGACACGCCCCATCAACCCTGAACCTGACAACAGCATCTGCCTTACCCATTCTGGGTTCTATATGGATATCAGAGGCCCCCCTATTATGTGCATCAATAATCATCTTGTTTACCAATTGAACGATGGTCCCATCTTCCTCAGTAACCCCTTCAAGGTCCTCATCTCCTTCATCCGCTCCGCTGTCTAACTGACCCAGGATATCTTCGATACTGCCTGAATCACCCATGAGAGTCGATCTCTTGACATCAAAGAAATGGTCAATCATCTTAATAATATCTTCCTTGAGAGAAACGCAAAACTCAAATTCGTTGCCAGGGATGAGCCCTTTTATGGCGTCCTGTCCGGGTAAGTAGTTTGGGTTTTCCATTGCTATCACGATCTTTGAGTCAGATTGGGCCACGGGAACAAAGAGATTATTCTTCAAGTACCTGGGCCTCAGCCCTTTGAGCAGCTTCCCCGGAATGACCATCCTTTCATCGTAGGGTATAAACCGTGTATTGTAAAATGTGCTCAAAGACTTTCCTGTATCCTCTTTGGTTACATGATAGCTATTCATAAGAACAGTCTCCACACTGCTCTTTTCCTTCCGTGCAAGGACCATCGCATCTTCCAGATCTTTCCGGGTAATAATATTACTGCTGATAAGATAATCGAATCTTGTCCGTCTGGTCTGTTGTTTGAGCCTCTGGTGGTTGTAGAAGGCGATCCCTAAGACCTTGGCTATCTCCATAACAGACTTCTGGTCTTCCAAGGTGAAGTGTTTGCCATTGAGCTTGTTGATAAGCTGAATCACGCCCAACAGATATTTGTCAAACCTGATAGGCGCA
>JABXJY010000234.1 GCA_013375385.1 Desulfobacterales bacterium | reverse complement strand
CTAAACTGCTTCAATTAATCGAGAGATCACGATCCGCTGAACCTCGCTCGTCCCTTCACCAATCTCTAACAGCTTATGATCTCGATAGAATCTCTCAACATCATATTCCTTCATCAACCCATAGCCACCATGGAGCTGAACGGCGTGGTCAACACACCTACCCATGACCTCAGAGCAGTACAGCTTGGCCATGGCCGCAAGTTTTCCAATCGGCTGTTCATTGTCTCTCATCCAGCAGGCCTTATAGAGGAGCAAGCGGGCGCACTCTATCTCTGTTGCCATATCGGCCAGTTTGAAGGCATTGACCTGAAAGGTAGATATCGGTCTGCCAAATTGAACCCTTTCCTGGGAATATTTGAGGGCCATATCAAAGGCCCCCTGTGCCCCCCCTAAGCCCATTGCAGCGATGGAGAGTCTGCCTCCATCCAGGGTTCCAAGCATATGGTGAAAGCCATGGCCTATTGGACCCAGAAGATTTTCTTTTGGTACCCTGCAGTCCTCAAAGTATAGCTCACTCGTATCCGATGCCCGCCACATCAGCTTACCATGCATCGTCCTGGCCTCAAAGCCAGGGGTTTCCCTCTCCACTATAATGGACGTCAGTTCTGGCCGGCCATCTTCCCTTCTCCCTGACCTGGATAGCACTATGACACCGGCAGTAATATCCGTTGATCCATTGGTAATAAATATCTTGCTCCCATTTATTACCCATTCGTCGCCATCAAGGACTGCGGTTGTCTGTGTATTTCCGGCATCGGATCCGGCATTGGGCTCAGTCAGGCCAAAGGCCCAGAGAGTCTCACCCCTGCATGCCTTTGGGAGATACTTTCTTTTCTGTTCCTCATTTCCATAATAGTAAATGGGCCCGATACCCAGGGAATTAGCAGCAGCGATGGTGGCAGCATGGGACCCATCAACCCTGGCAATCTCTTCAGTAGCGATGATATAGGAGATATAATCCATTCCCTGGCCCTCGTATTCTTCAGATACAAACATACCAAAAAGGCCAAGCTCGGCCATGGCCTTCATGGTATCGTAGGAAAATTCCTCTTTCTCATCCAGCTCCCTGGCTACAGGCCTGATCTCCTTTTCAGCAAAATCGCGTACAGATTTTCTTAAGATTTCATGTTCCATGGATAATGAAAAATCCATATATATTCCTCGCCTTTGTAACTACTACCGATGTCTGTTTCTACCACTTTGCAGTAAAATCAGTCAAGTCAAATAGGACGCAGATTCTCGCAGATTTATCCGCCAGAGGCGGATAAACACAGATAACACCATGATTCATAGATTTGAATATCCTGATAATCTGCGTCCAAAAAAGGAAATTCCCATACAATCAAGGCATAAACCCGAATTTCGCAAGGCTCTCAAAATGTCATTGCGAGAAGCGAAGTGACGAAGCAATCCCCTCACCAAAAGATTGCTTCGCTATCGCTCGCAATGACAGGAACGGTAACGCTTTTTAAAAACCTTGCGAAATTCGGGATAAATCATTACACCTTATGTGACTTTTCCTTAATTCTCTTATAGATAACCTCATGCGGTTTGGCACCAGCAATTACGGTAACATCTGGGCCTAATGGAGCCCACTGAAGAGCACAGCTGTTTTTGAAAAGGGCTATTGTGGGTGTTCCAAGCATTGCCGCAAGGTGCGTTATGCCGCTGTCGTGTCCAAGGTAAAGGGAGGCCTCTTTGAGCAACGATAGGAGTCTGTGTTTATCAGGGGAAATGACAATCTCTATTTCTTCGCCCGATAGCTCTTTGACAAAGATTTGATACCATGGCTCTTCTGCAGGCCCTAACAGCAAGACTCTTGTGTGAAATATTTCGAGATCTCTTCCCCTTATCAGATCAAGCCAAAATCCAGGTGGATAGTTCTTCCTCTTACTTCCAGAACCGGGATGCATAACAACCATTCCCCCCGATCTCGATGGCCTGTCTTCTGTGAGCAGGGGCCTCCTCCCGGCCTCTTCTACGGCCTCCTCAGGATTAACAGGCAAACCAGATCTCTCAAGGCATGATGCCAGATACAGTGCGATGTGGATTTTTTCTTCCTGATGTGGAAAAGGTGGAAATGAAAAGACAGGGACGTTTTTCAGGCACTTGCGCAGGCCTTTTCTTACCATACCGGCAGGGTCACTGAGAAAGGAGATTACCCTGTCCACCTCAGGGAAGGGGATATCCTTGCAATTCGGTTCTTCCAAGAATAGGGTATGCCATCCTCCCTTTTCGTAATCAAGACAGTTCCTCAAGAAGGGTTTTAGGAAATCAACTCCCGGTCTCCTCCCCAATAATGTCAGTTCTGCCTTATCAGCTATTTGATGAACGGCCGGAGTCAACAACAGGGTGTCACCCAGGGCGCTCGGCCGGATAATCAAGGCTCTCAAGGTATCTGCACTAACCCCATTACGCAACAGTGAGTTACACAATCCTATTCTTTTTTATCTGGAAGGACCTCCGGGATGCTTTTGATCACCTCTTTCCCCTCAGAGATTACCTTACCCACTTTTTCCGACTCTTTGGAGATTCTCCTCTTCCAGGTCTTGTATAGATCTGGTGATATGAGCCTGCGCATTGATTCAAAACTGAGTTTTACCAGGGGAGCCGTCTTTGATTTGGCTATCAGGGGATTCGTGGAGGGTACAAACATGATAAGGAGTACAATCAGGAGGTAAGAAACGATAATCCCCTTAGTCAGGGCAAAGGCAATACCAAGGCTTCTATCAAACCAGCCAATAAAAAGTCTTTTAAAGACGTGGTGTAAGAGGAGACCAAACAGATTGAAGACAATAACCACCACGATGAATAGAATGATAAAGCTTACAAGAGGAAGGAATTTCTCGAAAGGGATGTGGGCCCTCAAAAGGTTGGCCACACCGTGATAGTAGTGATTGGCAACCAAGAATCCAAAAATGATCCCAGCAAGGGAAGATATCTCCCTGAAAAAACCCCTGAAGATACCCTTGATGAGGAGAAAGGTCATCAATCCAAGGATGATAAGATCAAGGATATTCATGTGTAATTCCTATCAAAGGCAATTTTTGTAAGTCAAGTTCATTTACCCTGTTAGAAAGAAAATTTTGCCATTTATGGCGTGGTGAAAACAAGTAAGGTTGAGTTGAATCCAATTCGCCTATGGCTGACAAAGCTTCTAACAGGGTTTAGGATTCTATCTAATTTTTCTCCCGATTTGATCAGAGATCCGGATTATGATAAACAAATAAGTATGAGCCTACAAAAACGTCTTATTTTGGCTTCGGGTATCATTTTACTTGACCTGGTTATCTTCTTTTTGCCCCTGACAGCATTTTTTCTTGCTTATGTCATAATATACAATCCACCCTGGGTAAAGGAATTTCTTCAAGGGCTGGATAAACAAGTGCCTAAAGTGCGCTAGAGTTATAAGTGCCTAAAGTTAGGGGTTGGATTGCGAATAATCCGTTCAACATTATGAAATTTAGGCACTTTAGCTCACTTTAGGCACTTTTAACCCTGGCCCAGTCCTGGCCTATAGGCTTTATAGGCTATTCGAGCACGAACTGGCTTATAGACTTAATAGGCTGATTAGAGAGCACAGCGCCAGGGCGGGCTTTGGTTTACTATGCTTAAACAGGCTTTCATAGACAGGGCCAAGGAGCTTGGGTTTATTGCTGTCGGCTTTTCCAAACCAGAGACACCCATCTACTTTGACTTCTTTCTTCACTGGCTTAGAGAGGTTGAAATAGGCGATATGGCTTATTTAGGAAGGAGCATAGATCTGCGGAGGGATCCTGAAAGACTCCTTCAGGGATTAAAGACTGTAATCTCTCTTGCATATCCATATCCGGCAAGCAAGCCATCTACACCTGATGGATATGCTGCCTCGAGATATAGCACGCCTGATCAAGAAGATTATCATCTCAGATTGAGGAGATTGGGGAAACAACTCTGCATATTCATAGCAGAGAGGTTTCCTGAAAGCCACTCCAGGATATGTGTTGATTCTGCACCTGTTCTTGAAAGGAGCTTTGCCGTAAGCAGCGGGATCGGTTCTATTGGCAAGAACAATATGTTGATTGTCCCGGG
>JABXJY010000233.1 GCA_013375385.1 Desulfobacterales bacterium | reverse complement strand
ACAATTGACTAGAAAGCTATTAAGGGTATCAGGTCTCAATAATTGACAAAGTAGTTATGAAAAGTTGGGCACATAATAGGGGTCGTACATAAAATTATGTGCGAGGTCGCGAGACCGTTATCTTGTAACCTGAGAGGAGGTTATCATAAAATCGGGGTCAGGTCTTCATTCTTGAGTGCGCCGATTAAAACCGGTAAGGAGTTGGGAATGGAAGAGTCCTACGATGAAGGTCTAGCCAACCACATCGGCCCCGAGTCAGGCGTTGATAATGGTGACATTATTGGCGAAGCAGTGACAGGGGAAAGTGCAGGCTGGGTATTGAGCCCCGTAAGAGATGTAAATCCGAGTGCCGATGTTCTTCAAGTATGCAGAAGGCAACACTTCACAAACCGTTATGGCGAGGGATATGAGGGCTCGGCGGGGTCGGAGACCCCACGCATGCACGGAAACTCCTTGGACGGGAATCGGGAGGCCCTGTATCCGGCCTCAGGTAATTGCGCTGAGGTCCGCATGGAGAACCCGAAAGGGGCACGGCCATGATGAACGGATACAGGGAGTCGGACAGCCTCATAGTATCTGGGAAGCCCTCGAACAAAGCATGTGACAACAAGCGTGCGGCGGAGAGGGTGGAGAGAAGGAGGCTGGCTAAGGGGAACTCATCCAAGCGAAACAGCGGCCAGACGCAGTGCTGGATAACCCTGCCAAATGAGCTGGAGCGAGTACGACAGGCGGCACAAAGGAACAAGGGCGAACGGTTTACCGCACTATGGCACCATGTCTACAAGATCAGCCGTTTGCGGGAGGCGTATTTCAGTCTAAAGCGCCGAAAGGCAGCAGGGGTTGATGGACAGACAGGGGAAGCCTACGGGAAGAACCTGGAGGAAAACCTGGAGGGATTGTCCGGGAGACTAAGGCGGGGTGCATACCGTGCGAGGCCCTTCAGGCGGACATATATTCCCAAAAGGGATGGCAGACAACGGCCAATAGGGATACCAGTGCTGGAAGACAAGATAGTACAAAAGGCCATGGTCGAAGTGTTGAATGCCGTCTATGAGGTGGATTTCAGGGGATTCTCCTATGGTTTCAGGCCCGGTCGCAGCCAGCACAATGCACTGGATGCGATAGTGGAGGCTATAGAAAGCAGGAAGGTAAACTGGGTGCTCGACGTGGACATTCGTGGTTTCTTCGACGCAATCGACCATGGATGGCTGATAAGGTTCGTAGAGCACCGGATAAAGGACAGGCGAGTGGGGCGTCATATCAAGAAATGGCTGAGTGCCGGAATTCTGGAAGATGGACAATGGCGGCAGACCGATGAAGGGACCCCTCAGGGAGGGAGCGCCAGTCCGCTGCTAGCCAATATCTACCTCCACTATGTGTTCGATCTGTGGGCAGATAGCTGGAGGAAGAGGAAAGCCAGAGGGGATGTCATAGTGGTCAGATATGCAGATGATATCATCCTAGGCTTTCAGTATCGGCATGAGGCCGAGCGGTTTCTGAAGGAGATGGAGGAACGTTTTCTGAAGTTCAATCTGGAGCTGCATTCGGAAAAGACCCGCTTGATAGAATTCGGCAGATTTGCAGTGGAGAGGACAAAGGAAAAGGGAAAGGCAAAGCCGGACATCTTTAACTTTCTTGGATTTACGCACAGCTGCGGCAAGTCAAGAAAAGGGAAGTTCATGGTACTGCGAAAGACGGACTCGGAGAGGATGCGGAGTAAAGTGCAGGAGATCAAGAAAATCCTGCGCAAGCGCATGCACTCGTCGATTCCGGATAATGGTAAGTGGCTCAAATCCGTACTCACGGGTCATTACCAATACTATGGGGTACCATGGAACGGCAGAATGCTCTCACGCTTCAGATGGATAGTTCTAAGACTTTGGTGCAGAACGTTGCGCCGCAAGAGCCAGAAACACCGCATGACATGGAAGCGGATGTACAAAATAGCGGAGCACTGGCTTCCGATACCTTTTATCTACCATCCCTACCCATTGGGACGCTTGTGCGTCAATACCTGAAGCAGGAGCCCAGTGCATTAGCAGTGCACGCTGGGATCTGTACGGGGGGTGCCGGGGAACCGGCATTCCTACCGTGCCCTCTTGTGTACTGACATTGGGGCCAGACCTTGAATCATGAATTTTCACTCCTGTGAATGATGCGATCATGAGATGCTCAGCACCCCAGCCCTCCAGAAACACGGCGGGCAAGCCCTCGATCTAGTGACAACCGCCCTGAAGAACTCCCTCAGACAAGCCGATGCACCTGGAAATAAAGCCACCCTGACAACTCCTTTCTGTGTTATAATTTCTACTCGCTTAAGGTGCCAATCGTTGTGGGTGTGCACATCCATGATACAGAAAGGAGGGTATCGCCATGCACGTCAAAGAAGCCATCGGTAGCCGTCTTAGCATCCGGCAGTATGCCGAGACATCAATCCCGCCCGAGCATATGGAGACGCTTTTCAGGGCCCTGCAACTAGCCCCTTCGGGAAGTAACAGGCAGAACTGGGAGTTTGTCCTGGTCAGTGACCCCGATCTGAAGCGTCGTCTCGTTCCAGCCTGCTTTGGCCAGAAGTTTGTGAGCGAATGCACCTATTTCATCGCCGGTGTCGCGGAGCCTGCGCTAAAATGGCACCAGGTGGATATCACCATTGCACTCACCAATTTCACCCTCCAGGCCACCGAATTAGGCTATGGCAGCTGCTGGCTAGGTGCTTTCGATGAAACCAGGGTCAAAGAGCTCCTGGGAGTGCCCGAGGGCAAGAAAGTGGTGGTCTGTATGACCTTTGGAATGCCTAAGGGGAAGCATTTCCCCAAGGGGCGGAAGCCCATTGAAGAGTTCGTATATCTGAATAACTATGGTCATCCCTGGAGCCCTCCTTAAAAAAAGGGGGAGGGCGGAGGAGGCAGGCTCTAAGGCAACTTATGGATACGGGTTATTCTTGATCCTTGAATTTTCCCTCATGTGAATGGTGGGGCTGTGAGATGGCCAGGATTCAGGCCAGACCTTAATCTGTTTCGTATCCCGCGCTATTGCGTCTACACACCCAACCATCCCTTGCCTTTCAACAGACCGCGCACATACGCCACCTGGCCAGCGTGTTGCAGGCAGTCGCTCATGACACTGACCAGGCGAACCCCAACCGTAGGCAGGGGTTGGTACCATGGCTCGTCCAGCTCACGATCGAGGTCAGCCATTGAGAGGTTGCTGATGTATCGCCTCGATCGCTCCAGCACAGCACGGTGGTATTCCAGCAGGGTCTCGACATCAGGTGATTTGAACGCCGTCACATCCTCTGAACTGTGGCCAAACCCGATGTCTTTACGGTCGGGCGGACGGTTGAACCTGGCATGCCACCTGTCTGTTATCCAGAGTTGTTCCTCTCCCATCAGGTCCGCAAGGTGGTCATCCTGCACTCGCGTCAGGTGCCAGGCTAGCCAGCCCATGCTGTTACAGTCCGGATGAGGTTGCTCTGTCAAATCATCCACCCTCAGCCCGTCCAGCGCCTCTTCCAGTACTTCTCGTACCCGCCCATAGCCGTCAGTAATCAACTCTTGCCACTCCATGACCTCCTCCTTTCAGCGGACCTTTCGTATTCTTGCAACCAGCACTGCTTGAACCTCTCCACATTCTTCTCCGCCTCTAGATATCGCCTCGAGGAAATTTCCCGCATGAAATGATGAAAGAAACGGGGCGGAACATGAGCACGCATATTCTTAACGCGGGCAAAGATCCTTCCGCTGGTTATTCGAGTCTAATAGGAGTTGAAAAACAGGCTTTGATGTGCCCACCCGGTTCCCCGTGCAATAAGATACCAATCGTCCTTGCGTTCAATGATTGATACGGTCCGTCCCTTTTTCATGGTGAACTTTATCCTGGAGTTGAGGGAGGGGCCTTCTCGGACACGGCCCACGGGAACCCTTACGGTCACCACCCTGGGGACCGTCTTCTTCATGCGTTCGAGGGCAGCGTACTTGTCCCGCCTGGGCTTCTTGGCTCTATAGGATTTTAGGTGCTCTCTGTATTCAGCCAGATCTTTTGTCTTGCCTTTCTTGGTTTCCAAGGCGACGACCGTTGTCTGGA
>JABXJY010000232.1 GCA_013375385.1 Desulfobacterales bacterium | reverse complement strand
CCCAGTACAGTGATCCTCTCTCCACCTCTCATCTCTTCCTTCTTCTTTATGTCTAAGATTATTCCAGAAACAGTATACATCAAGGTGGATTTACCGGCGCTATTCGCCCCAAAGGCCCCTGTGATTTCGCCTTTCTTGCATCTCATATTGACATTATTGATGGCTATCGCATTTTCATAAAAGACCATGAGATTCTCAATCTCTAACATTGTCTACCTCCGTTCCCAGATAGGCCTCCCTGACATCTGGTTTTTCTATGACCTCCTCCGGGATGCCCTCAGCAAGCTTTTCGCCGAAATTCAGTACAATGACCCTATTGACAAGCCGAAAGAGTTCCCTCAACCTGTGCTCTATCATCATTATCGTTGTGCCCTGCATCTGCAACTTCTCCAAGAGGGGTACCATGGTTGCTATCTCAGCCATGCTCAGCCCTGAGAAGATTTCATCACAGATTATGATCTCAGGCCTCATGGCGATGCACCTGGCAAGCTCAAGGCGTTTAAGGTATCCAAGGGGTAGAGAGGAAGCAATCTTGTAGGGGACATAGGCATCGCGTTCAAATCCGATCTCCTCCAAGATATCTATAGCCACTGCATCCCTGTCTCCAAGCCTTCCCCCTGTGCTCCGGCGAACCCGCGGCGAGTAGAGAGGTACAATAAGGTTTTTGAAGGCGGACAGACTGTGATATGGTCTCATTATTTGAAAGGTCCTTGTAATCCCGAGATTAGCGATCTTATGTGGTTGTAGGCCGGTTATTCTTTTGTCCTTGAACAAAACCTCTCCAGAATCGGGTTTCACAAAGCCAGTTATGAGGTTGACCAGGGTAGTCTTTCCAGAGCCATTGGGACCGATCATTCCAAGGATCTCGCCCTTAAACAATGAAAGGCTTACATCGACTACCGCTTTAACCCCGCCGAAGGACTTAGTTGCGTTTTTGACCTGGAGCAAAACTTCCTCAGCCATACCTTATACCTCTACCCAGTGTTCAAACTGATGGTATTTCCTCTGCGCATATGTCATGAGCCCCTCTGGGTTAAACACAATGAATCCAGCTAATAAGAGGGAATAAAAAACTATCCTGAGAGTGCCAAGCTCACGGAGCAATTCAGTGAGGGGGATTAGAATAAAGGCACCGAGCACGGGGCCGACAAGAGTGCCCATTCCGCCTATTACACTAGCAGCGATAGGCAATATTGAGAAATCAAGGGCAAACAGTGAAATCCCTGCCCACCCATAGAGATGAACCAGATAAGCCCCGGTGAAGCATCCAATAGCTGAGGCAATAAAGGTGCTGTAGGCTTTGTATCTCGTTATGCTTATACCAGAGGCCTTAGCGGCCTGGTCGTTATCCTTCAAGCCGCGCAATACGAGCCCTATATCTTCAGTCACCAGCCTTCTGAGTGCAAAAAGTGAGACGAGGAGCACCGGAATGATAGAATACGAGGCAAACCATATGTTTGGCAGGGTATCAAGATCTGCCATGCCTTCAGTACCTCCGAAGATATCCAATGCTTCTATGATTCTAGATGCAGCCAGAGGGTACATGAGAGTTACAATAGCGAAATAGATGCCTCGTAAAGGGAAACAGGGAGATAAGAGGACCGTACTGAAAACTGCTCCGACAACGGTAGCGGCGGGGATAGTTGCCACTAAGGGCATGCCAAACAAGGAGTTTAGAATACCAGTAATATATCCGCCAACCCCCATAAACAAGGCACCGCCTAGGCAAATAAGTCCAACATAGTTGGCCAAGAAGTCAAAGGCCAGAGAGAGCAATCCAAAAACACCCGTAATACAGATAACTCTTTGCCAATAGAGGTTCGGCATAAGCAGGGGCAAGATCAGCAATCCTAGAATGAGGGTCAGCCTTGGTGCAAGAAGATAAAGAGCCTCCTTCCCCGAGGAGAGGGCATAAATTCCCTCTGTTCTCACCTTTAACCCGCGGTCGAGCCTCTCCTTGCGCCTTTCTCTAGGTCCAACCTGGGTAAGCAATTAAACCCTCTCCTCTAGTTCCTTTTGCCTGGCTAAGAGCCCTGAGGGCCTTGCTATAAGAATGAGAATGATTGCTAGTAGTCCCACAACCATCTGCCATTGAGCTCCTACAATATAGACTGTAAGCATTTGAGCAAAGCCGAGTATGAAAGAGGCGATCACCGCACCTACCCAACTGCCAAGCCCCCCGATGATGCATACGGCGATTGCATTAATGAGAATATCATAGCCTGTCTCGACTGTTATATTGCCCAACGGAAGTATGACTATGGCAGCCAATCCAGCTAAAACCGAGCCCAATGCCAGAGCTATGAGTGCCGCGAAGTCAGTATCTATACCGAGCATCAAAGCAGCGCCCTCGTCCTGAGCCATGGCCCTCAGGGCTAA
Organism: Desulfobacterales bacterium; assembly: GCA_013375385.1. GTDB lineage: Bacteria > Desulfobacterota > DSM-4660 > Desulfatiglandales > B25-G16 > JABXJZ01. Next base: position 1,714 of record JABXJY010000232.1, on the reverse strand, counting down.
GCCAACCTTTGTATGGTGTGTGAAGAGCCAAAGGACTACAATTAGTACAACTCCAACCCCTATGATGATGAGTCGCTGAAAATCTACCGGTACACCCGCTATACGGACTGTGCCTTCAAGGAACACTGGAAGGGTATATGTCTTTCCGCGGAAGCCAGCAAAACGCAGGCCTTCCATTATTGCGAGGCCAATGGCTAGGGAGGCGATAATCTCTGAGGCTTCCATCCCTCGTATGCGTATCAGAAGAAACCGATATACAGCTGCTCCAATACCGGCAATAATAATGAGCGAAAGGATTATGCTTGTCGGAGAGTTGAGGCCCAATCCGAGCAGGAAGGTATACGTCAAGAAACCAGCCAGTATGTAGAATGCCCCGTGGGCAAAATTGGGTAGCCTGCTGATCCCATATACCAAGGCAAACCCCATCGCTATGAGGGCGAATACGATGCTATTTATTATCCCATAGATTAGTATGCCCATTACTTGTAGTCCGGCTCTCCTCTGTGATTCACCCTGTTAGAATGCCCCGCATGGAAGCAACGGGATGCTATCTAAGATGGCATTCGCCCCGCCTGCTAACGCCCTGAGCCCGCCCGGCATTCGCCTGAGGCAAGGCCGATGGCGGACGGGCGTAGCGATGGCGGGCGGATTTCTCACCCCGTTAAATTTCCCGATGGGAACGGGGCGTGAGATCTAGCAGGGTTCACTTCACCCAAGGTGGGAATTTAATGGTTGCCGTGGCTACCTTTGGCGGGAAGACGGCTACGCGTTTTCCGTCCAGCCATTGGGCCCAGGTAGTCAGTGCGCCTTTCTGGGGATCATCGCTATAGACAATCTGGTGACTCCTGGGATCGAACCTTGTTTTCCCCCAAACGCTTTCGAGATCGGTCTTTTCCAGCGCTGCTATTACCTTACCAGACTCGATGGTTCCCGCCCGCTCGATAGCATCAGCTAGTACATAGATTGCTTGGTAGGAGACCGGGGAGACCCACGTTACACCAGGCTCTACCCCATACTTTCCCTTATAGGCCTCGATGAATTTTGCGGCTAGCGGTATTGCCTCACTGGGGGAACACCCAGCCCTCGGCCAGACATTCACCCAGTATGCACACTTGCCTTTGGTTGCATCCCAAAACATCGAGTCTGCCATGGAAGCTCCAAATCCGACAGGCAATGCCGCTATCTTCATATTGGACCACTGTTTGGTCAAAATAGAGATCTCAGGCATATCAAACCAATAGAACATAATCTGTGCACCACCACCTTGTGCCTTGAGTAATCCCGCAGAGAAATCCGTGCTTCCGGTAGGATATTTCTCGAAGCCCACAACATTCCAGCCTTTTTGCTCAAGCGTTTCCTTTATTTTGCCGCCAGCAGCACGGGCATGCGCTACGTCCTGCACCATGGTAAAGACCTTATTGTAACCATGCTTCTTCTTTATTGACTCCAAGATACCGACCGATTCTTTTATCTCAGTGACCACAGTACCGGTCATCCTAAAGCAGTACTTGTACTTATCGTAATTCTTGGCCACTTCCTGGTGGTAACGCGGACTCAGAACACCTGCGGATATGATAGACACTCTTTTATATTGAGAAACCAATCCCATAGCTGCCAGGGCTGCCTCGGACCGGATAGGGCCACCGACGATGAAATCGGCCCCTTTTCCCAAGATGAGTTTCTCCACCGTCAGAAGCGCCTCGCTCACCGGTAC
>JABXJY010000493.1 GCA_013375385.1 Desulfobacterales bacterium | reverse complement strand
GTAGGATGCCCGGTGAGATAGGCTTCATCAATCTTCGTTATCCCGTCGATGAGCTTATCCCTTATCACCCTGAGTCGGTCGCTTTCCCGAGCCATTTCCTTCCCGGCAATCTTTGCCGCTTCTCCCATTCCCGCAATGGCGAACAGGTTCTCTGTGCCAGACCTGAGTCCGCGCTCCTGCCCGCCCCCGGGCATGATGGGTTGGAGCCTGAGACGAGGTTTTATATACAATGCGGCGGCACCCTGAGGTCCATAAAGGTCGTTGGATGAAAGCGTTAACAGGTCGATGCCATCTTTCTGTACATCTATCGGTATACGTCCAGCGGCGGCTGCGGCGTCCACATGCAGATATGAGCCCTTCTCATGGACTATCTCACTTATCTCCCTGATAGGCTCTATGGTTCCTATCTCATTGTTGGCGTACATTATCGATGTCACCGTGGTGTCTGTGGTCACCATCTCCTTGAGCTTTTCCATATCTACCATACCGGTAGAGTCAACTGGTATAATAGAGAACTGAAAACCGCTTTTCTGAAGCTCTTTCATGGGATTGAGCACTGATATATGCTCTATGGCGCTGGCAGCGACCTTTTTGCCTTTGTCTATGTTCCTGAGCGCGGTTCCCTTGATAGCCAGGTTGTTAGCTTCGGTTGCGCTGCCGGTAAAGATGATGAAGGTCTCATTCTCGGCGTTGATAAGTTCGGCAATTTTTTTCCTGGCTTCTTCCATAATCCTTCTTGCCGCTAAGCCTACTGAATGGAGAGACGAGGGATTTCCGAATCCAGCTTTAAGATACCTTGCGGCAAACTTTACTACCCGGGGGTCAATGGGCATTGAGGATGCGTGGTCTAAATATATCCTTTCCATAGCCGCACCTCTAAAACCACATGGTGGCATCAGCTTCCAGCACCA
>JABXJY010000031.1 GCA_013375385.1 Desulfobacterales bacterium | reverse complement strand
TTCCCTATTTAGAGTTTCAATGCAGTAATTGTGGATACAGACCAGACAAACTTGTTTGGAAATGCCCCCAGTGCCTGAAATGGGATTCAATAAACATTAAAGAGCCATCTTCTTCTGACTTATCTAATGGTGATGAGCCTTCTTAAATATCTGCATTTCCCCTCACTTACTGCACTAAACGGTTACCATAGAGATAAAAAGGGAAGCATTACCGGTTTGTTAGAGAAAAAAGTAAAAGCGATTTATCAAATCTAAAACCAGCAATTCAAGAGAGGGTATGGGTGTCTTTTTTTTGTTATGCCCTATAATATGGTCCCTTACTGGGCCGTTTCAAAATGGTTTATTTCTCCCTAAACCTTAGAATCATAAGCTCCGTCTGTATAAACCATTTTGAAACGCCCGCTAATCTGAGCTATATGAGGCCCGCCCTGGCGCGAAGTCTCTGGAATATCATATGGTCACTATATTTTTTCTCAGTTGAATTCTACCTCCTCATGCCTTATAAGCCAGGTCTGGGCCAGGGGCATAATCAAAAAAAAGACACCCATACCCTTAGACTATTGGCTACTATAGTAACAAACCGGGAATGCTCCCATAAAAAGGTTCCTGCATGATCAGAAGATTGATATTTGGAAGGTACGCACTGATTTTTTCCCTTTTATCCATCCTCCTGGTCCTTTTTTTCACCGCCTTTCATCAAGCTGCTGGTGCCTCCTCCAATTCTGCCAGAGTTCTTTTTCAAAAGGCACGGGTGTGCCAACAGAAGCTTTACGGATCTAACGTTAAGAAAAAGTACAGGCACAACTGGGAGCGATGTCTGAAGAGATATGAAAGGGTCTACAAGGCCTTCCCAGGTACAGGTGAGGCAGCGCAAGCTCTGTACGCCGCAGGTCGGCTGTGCACCGGTCTGTATGGTTACTCGGGGAGGAGGGCTGATATAGACAGGGCTGTATCACTCTACCGAGAGCTGGTAAAGAGATACAAGGCCCATTCTCTTGCTGATGATGCCCAATACAGGTTAGGGGAGATCTTTTATAGGTACAAAAAGGATCCAAAGCAGGCGTATGTTGAATTCTTAAAGGTGGAGAGAACGTTCCCAAAAGGAGAAGCAAGGATTAAAGCTTCCAAGATGATGGAGAAGCTGGAAGGTGTCTTAGGGAAGAAAAGGTTGGCAAAGGAGGCAGTCAAAAAGGACAAGGGTGATAAAAAGCCATTGATCTTGGTAAAGGATATCAGGCACTGGTCAACCCCTACCTATACAAGGGTAGTCATAGACCTAGAGAATCCTGTCAGATACAAGAAACACCTGTTAAAGAAGGATCCGGATCTCAAGAAGCCGAGACGCCTTTTTGTCGATCTAGACGCCGCCTGGATTAGCAAGGACATAGAGAGTTCTATACCCATAAAAGATGGTCTCTTGAGAAGGGCCAGGGCTGCTCAATACAACAGAAAGACGGTAAGGGTTGTCCTCGATATTGAGAATATGGAGGGATACAAGATCTTTCATCTTTATGATCCCTTCAGGATTGTCGTTGATGTGCAGGCTGAGGAACGGAAGTTGAAACCTGCAGAAGAGGTCGTGGCCGAGAGGCCTCCTGAAAGAAAGGAGACGAAGAAAGATACGAAAGAGGGGATCTCTTTGGCCAGGCAGCTGGGGCTGGGAGTAAAGAGAATCATAATTGATGCAGGCCATGGGGGAAAAGATCCAGGTGCTATCGGCACCAACGGCATAAGGGAGAAGGATGTTATGCTCAAACTTGCAAATTTGGTGGCAGAGAAGGTCAAGGAAGAACTTAAATGCGAGGTAATTCTAACCAGGGATGAGGATGTGTTCTTGCCCTTGGAGAAGAGGACCGCAATTGCCAACATGAAAAAGGGCGATCTGTTTATCTCCCTCCATACGAATGCCCATAAGAACAGGAACTCTATGGGCATAGAGACCTATTTCTTAAATATAGCCTTAGATGAGGATAGCATGAATGTGGCTGCAAGAGAGAACGCTACATCCACGAAGAACATAAGCGATCTCCAGATGATTCTAAACGACCTTATGCTTAATACGAAGATAAATGAGTCGAGTAGACTGGCAAGATTTGTACACAGAGGCTTGATGGAAGAGCTGCGGAAAAGATATAAAAAGATTAAGAACAGGGATGTAAGGCAGGCACCGTTCTATGTCTTGATTGGAGCTGAGATGCCGGCAATTCTGGTGGAGGTGGGATATATCACAAATCCGACTGAAAACAGCCGCCTCTGCTCTGAGACCTACCTCAAGAGGGCTGCTTCCGGCATAGTAAAGGGCATTAATTTATACGTAAAGGATATGGAATTGGCTCATAAGTGAGGATAGCCATGAACAATCCCTTGCGCTCATGACCGATGCGAGATTAACGCTGCGTCCAGGACTGGAAAGGATCGATCTATGGTGATCCAAGTTGTTCATCTGCCCATCGGAGGTTTTCTTCGATAAGATCTGGTATGGGAAGCTGATAGGGGCAACGGGCCGTACATTCCCCACACTCAGAGCAGTGTCTGGCTTTCTCGATGGCTTTCGGACACCAACCTTCCCGCAAGATGTTCTTTCCCATTCTTTTGACCATAGAACGCAAACCCAGAATCGTCTGAATAGGAATGTCCTCTGTGCAGGGCTGACAGTAATCGCAGCGCCTGCAAAAATTCTTCTCATATGTTTTGCGGATTCTCTCGATCTCCTTCCTTTCCCCATCGTCTAACTCATAGCCAGCTTGAAAGATCTCCCAGTTTTCATCGAAGAGGTCTTTATGCTCCACACCAGCAATGACCATAATGCCTGGTTGAGAAAATACATATCTTAGAGCCAGCCTCGCGTTATCGATAATCCCCCCAGAAAAGGGCTTCATGGCGATGACCCCGACTTCTTTTTCGATTGCCTTTGGGATAATCTTTTCCCGGGCTTGGGACTCGAGAAAGCTAAAGCAGACCATGATCGTCTCGAAAAGTCCATCATCGAGAACGCGGTCCAAAAGGTCCAGGCTGTGGCTGGTTATTCCCATATGACCTATCAAACCCTCTTCCTTTGCCTTAATCAGGGCTTCAAGGGCCCCCCCTGACGAAATCACCTGCTTGTATACATGTTCATCTTTGACAAAATGACATTGATAAAGGTCAAGAGAGTCCCTTTGAAGTTCCTTCAGACTCATTTCCAGATCTGCCCTAAGCCCTTTGGATGTTTTACTTTGGGACTTTGATGCCAAGATGACGCTTTTATCAGTTTGCTGCAGCGCCATGCCAATTCGTCGCTCGCTCGTGGTGTAGAGCCTGGATGTATCGATAAAATCGGCCCCTTTTTCAACGGCATGTAAAACTGTCTCAACCGCCTGGTTTTCGTTCACCCTCTGAATTGGGATTCCCCCGAAACCGAGCCGATTGACTTCAAGTCCTGTTTTTCCGAGTATAATTCGTTCCACGGTTTTTTCCCGCTCTTCAGTAAGCTGAATCATACAGCATGGCAGTGCTCAATGGCATACTGCATGGAGGCGGATGACAGAATAAATCTAAGGGGAGCATTACCGGTTTGTTAAAGAAAAAGGCAACAGTGATTTGTCAAATCTAAAACCAGCAATTTAAGAGAGGGTATGGGTGCTCCATTAACAAACCTGTAATGCTCCCAATCTAAGTGCCAAGGGAGGATTAGGAGGCCATGTCCTGGCTGTCAGAGGGCAAGGCATGGTTTTTCTAATACTGGAGCCACTTGAGGTAGGCATCAATAAACATATCGATATCCCCATTCATTACCCTTTCAATATCTGCAACTTCGAGGTTTGTTCTGTGATCTTTTACGAGCTGGTAAGGGTTGAACGTATAGGACCTTATTTGATTTCCCCATGCTATCTCTTTCTGGGATTGGTGCCTAAGCTGTTTTTCCCTATCTTTTTTCTCTTTTTCCAATGCATAGAGCCGTGCCTTGAGGATTTTTAGGGCCACCTCCTTGTTTCGGTGCTGAGATTTTTCATCCTGGCACTGGACGACTATATTAGTTGGCAGGTGGATAATCCTTACAGCAGAGCTGGTCTTATTAACATGCTGTCCACCTGGGCCGCTGGCCCTAAAGGTTTCCACCCTAATATCCTTCTCATTAATATCTATGGTTATGTCATCTTCAATCTCTGGCAAGACAGAAACTGATGCAAAGGAAGTATGTCTTCGCCCGTTGGCATCAAAAGGGGAAATCCGGACCATCCGGTGAATGCCGTGTTCCGATTTCAGGTAGCCATATGCATACGGGCCACTTACAGTAAAGGTAACGTTTTTTATCCCCGCCTCATCTCCAGCCAGATGATCGACAATCTTGGTTTTCATCTTTCTGGACTCGGTCCATTTGAGATAAAGCCTCAGGAGCATCTCCACCCAATCTTGGGCCTCTGTTCCTCCTGCGCCTGCATTTATGGCCACAATTGCGTTTCTTCTGTCATCTTTATCTCCGAGCAGTGTCTGAAATTCGTACCTTTCTATCTCTTTTTCCAGCTCAAAAAGCTCTTTCCTTAATTCGACAATCGAATTCTCGTCGTTTTCTTCTTGGGCCAATTTGGTCAAGATATCGATCTCTTCCAACTCGTTTTTGTGCCTGTGCCACTCCTCCAATTGGTTACTGAGCAAGCCTCTTTCCTGGCTTAGTTTTGTTGCCTCGCTGCGATTATTCTGCCAGAAATCCGTTTTGGATAATATCTTTTCTATTTTTTTTAATCTCTCTTCACCCTTAGCGAGGTCAAAGATGCTCCCAGAGATCTTCTAATCTCCTGCTCAGGGAATCTATTTTTTCTGCTGTGTCTGTTTCATACATAGTTTCATCCCCCACTTTTTTGTCAATATCCAGAAGAATCTGATAATCGTCATTATCAATGCTATTATAGCAAAAATATCACCGAATCGTGAATAAAATGTTTTATTGTGCGTTAATCTTATTTCCTTTTGTAAGACATCTGTCACAAATAGCCCGCTCCTATCTATTATCTTTCCATCTGGGAGTATGAAAGCACTAATCCCGGTGTTTGCAGCCCTTGCCATGGGTAAACCATTTTCCACACACCTGAAGACAGCCATGCTCAGATGTTGATAGGGGGCGCTGGTATGGCCGAACCAGGCATCATTAGTTATGTTTGCCAAGAGTTCAGCTCCCTGGATAGCGAACCTTCGAGAGATATCAGTAAAGATAGCCTCAAAGCAGATTAATACCCCTATCCGAAAATCTGGCCCATTTATTGGTTTAACCTCCTTAGCGGCGGAGAAGTCTCCTGCTGCTGGAACTATGCGATGTACGAATGGGATGTATTTCTTGAGCGGAACATATTCCCCGAAGGGAACAAGGTGGACTTTGTCATAGTAATCAAATACCCGATTTTCAGATATCATATATGCCCTGTTGTAATAGCGGATGGTATCTTTATCCTTTGAATATGCAGGGGAACCGAAGAGGATATTTGAATTAGTTATTTTGGCGGTATCAAAAACCTCCTTGGAAAGGTAAGATCTGTCTTGGAAAAAAAGTGGAACGGCAGTTTCAGGCCAGATGATAATTTGAGGTTTAAAATCTACTGATTTTCCCGATAGCTTCTTATAAATAGCCAATGTCTTTTCTTGAAAATCAGGGTTCCATTTTAAGGATTGATCAATATTTCCCTGGACAATGACCACCCTGAGCCTCTTTCCCTTTGAATTCATATCTGCTTTTTCTTTCAAATTATGGTAGCCATATACGAGGATAAATCCTATCAGAAAGGAGGTGAGAACTATTTCTATAGTTCTAGGTTTGTTTGGTTTCGGATCAGATTTAACCCCTGTTAGAAAGTTTAAAAGAGTCCTTAAACCTTGCTCAAACTTATTGGTTCTTTCATCCCGCCATAAATGGCGAGTCTTTCTTTCTAACAGGCTAAACAAAATATTGTATAGGACAAGATTTACCAGAACAATAACAAATGATATACTGTAGACACCGGCTATATCTGATATTTGTATGAGCGGCAGCCTCGAATATTGGCTGTATCCCAAAAGGCACCAAGGGAAGCCAGTCATAATATGAGCCCTTGCGTATTCCAGTGCAACCCAGACAATAGCTCCCCAAAAGGAAGAGAGTCTGTTTTTCTTAAGACTAACCAAGATAAGGGCAAAAAAGGCAAAATACAGCGCCAGATACAAGGAGAGAAGAAACAAAGTGGCCAGGCTCAAGATAAAGTTGATATCGCCATAATGGGAAAGTACCACCACTATCCAGTAAATAAGGGTTAAATAGTGGGAAAGGCCAGCGAGAAGTCCTAATTTTAAAGCAGCTGATGAAGATTTATCCTCAATGCTCATGAGAAGAGGAATTAGCGATGCCCACGCCATCCAATCTAGATCGATAGGCGAGAAACTGGCAGTCAACATAAGGCCTGAAAGCCCTGCTAATCCAGCATCTTTTAAACTAATCTTGGTCATTGAAAGATAGGCTTTTAAGAGAATGTCTTTTGAGTGCACAGTCCGTATACCATAAAATATTTAGCAAGATCAGCATCTTGATGGAAGCATTTGAACTTTGGAACTTTGACATTCTCAAGATACACTGCCAACCGAAAAGACTTCTTCTTAGAGGTTTATAGCTTATTCCTGTCCTTTTCCCTACTATATTATATTTTCCTAATGTAAAAGACTATCCTTAAGCACGCCTATTAATTATTTTGGTTATTCAGGATGAGAGGACCTGTTGAGATCGAGAATTGATCTGCCTTTTATGCATGAAATTGCAGATTAAGTCATGGATTTTTCTATCTACTACTGAGGTGTTGGTGTTATAAATTTAACTTGACTATACAGGTATATTCTATTATATTTCAACTGCTGAGCGGGCATAGCTCAGTTGGTAGAGTACAAGCTTCCCAAGCTTGGTGTCGCGGGTTCGAGCCCCGTTGCCCGCTCCAGATTATTTCAAAGAGCGCTCTGTTCCCTTTTCGAGGTGGGCGTTTGTTGTTAGGTAAGGGGTCGTTACTTTGAAAAGAGGATGAGCTAATTCTGGCAACAATCTAGTTAGGTGTTGAGGGAGCGGGCCTTTTTTAGCCCGCTTTTTGTGTTCGACGGATATCAGTGATGTCAAAGACTAAGAGGATTGTTAACGAGGTATCACACCTGGTGGAACCTCTTTTACATGAAATTGGCTTTGAGATGGTGGATATTGAGTTCCAGTTTGAAAGGGGTAGATGGATTCTCAGGGTTTTTATTGACAAAGAAGGAGGGGTTACAGTAGATGACTGCGCCGATGTTAGCAGGGAGCTTGGTGATTTGATTGAGGCAGAGAATATCATTGATTATCCCTATGTGCTTGAGATTTCTTCGCCTGGGCTGAACAGGCCGCTAAGAAAAGAGAGCGATTTCATGCGTTCTATAGGCAAGATGGTAAGGTTAAAGATGTCAGGACCCATCACCAGAAGGAGGAATTTTACCGGACGCCTTGCTAATGTCAGGGAAGGGATGATAAGCCTTGTAGTTGATGATAATAATCTAGTCGAGTTGCCCTTGAAGGAGATAGATAAGGCGAGACTAAAATATGAATTTGATAATTGATATTTGGCTGGAGAATAGGAGATGATTACAGATTTATTGAGAACTATTGATCAGGTCAGCCGGGATAAAGGGATCGATTCTAAGATTCTGATCGATGCCTTGGAAGAGGCAGTTCGCTCAGCTGTCAAAAGGAAATTTGGTCCCGAATATGAGTTGGAAGTAAACTTTAACAGGGAAATTGGAGAGATTGAGGTCTTTGAGTTCAAAGAGGTAGTAGAAAGGGTGACGGATGAGAGGCTCCAGGTATCCTTTGAAGAGGCCAGGAAACTTGATCCAGAATCCGAGATAGGAGACAGTCTGGGCATGAAAATGGACACAGACGCCCTTGGAAGGATAGCAGCACAATCAGCTAAACAGGTAATAATGCAGAGACTGAGAGAAGCAGAGAGGGATGCTGTTTATGAAGACTTTAAGGATAGGAAGGGGGAGATAGTTAACGGTATTGTTCAACATTTCGATAAAGGGGCTGTTATCGCTAGTCTGGGTAAAGCAGAAGCTGAGCTTCCAGTTAAGGAGCAGATCCCCAAGGAGACATATACACAGGGTGATAGGATCAGGGCCTATATCTATGATGTCAGGCAGTTCAGCAGGGGACCTCAAATAATACTATCTCGAACTCACCCCAACTTTTTATCGGCTCTGTTTGAAAATGAGGTACCAGAAATCTCCGAGTCCATTGTGACTGTTATGCAGGTAGCTCGAGAGCCTGGAAGCAGAGCCAAGATAGCCGTGGCTTCAAAGGATAGGGATGTTGATCCAGTAGGGGCCTGCGTGGGTATGAAGGGATCGAGAGTGCAGGCGGTGGTCCAAGAGTTGAGAGGTGAAAAGATTGATATTGTACCCTGGGACCGTGATCCGGCGAAATTTGTGTGCAATGCCCTAGCCCCAGCTGAGATATTAAGGGTGATAGTTGACGAAGAGAACAGGAGTATGGAGGTGGTTGTACCAGATGATCAACTATCTCTTGCTATTGGAAAAAAGGGGCAGAATGTTAGGTTAGCATCTCGGGTTACAAACTGGAAATTAGATGTAATCGGCGAGTCAGAGTACAATGAGGACTTACGAGAGGGTTATAAATCCTTGCTTAAGCTCTCTGGTATTGGCCAAAAACTTGCCAATGCTCTTTATGAGATGGGTTTTAGATCGGCAGAGGATATTGCCAAGGCAGAGGCAGTTGATTTGGCGGCAGTAAAGGGGATTAGTGAAAGAAAGGCTAAAGAATTGATCCAGGAGGCCCTCAATCACGTGGAGTCGTCCAGTTCTGATGAGGAGAAAGCCTGGGATGAAGGAGATGAGGGATTGTCTGGGGGTTTACATGAGTAAATTGAGAGTTTATGAGTTAGCCAAAGAAGTGAAAATGAATTCCCTTGAACTGGTTGAGCGATTGAAGGGCGCTGGTTTCTCTATTACTAACTATATGAGCTCTCTTGACAGAGACGATGTAGCCCGAGCCAAGGACTATCTTTCAGGGGCAACCAGTGAAATTTTCGAGGAGAAAAGGATAAAGCCAACCATTATCCGAAGGAGAAAGAAGATTGTTCCTAAGGTGCAGGAAAAGATTGAGGAAGAAGAACCGATGGTTGAAGAGGAAGTCAAACCAGCCCCTGAAGAGATAGTTTCGATACCGGAGGAGATAGTAGGAGAGGCATTAGAGAAAGAAGGTGAGAAGGAATTAGAAGAAGAGCCTACACCCGAAAAACATCTTAAAGAGGTTGAACCTGAGCTTCAAGAGGTTGAGCCCAAGATTGAAAGGAAGAAAAAAGAGCGGCCTAAATTCTTTCCCGCAAGGATCATAAAGAAGGCAGCTGTTCAACCACCTGAGCCGAAGATCCAGGAACCTATACCCAAGATACCATCAGTTGGCATTGAACCATTACCAGGGGATTTGGTCGAAAGGGACAAACGGATAAGAAGGAAGAAGAAAGAGGAGACCGATGAGACGGCTGAGGTGATCCCTAGGAGGGAATATCAGAGGCGAAAGAAAGAGATTTTTGAGCGCAAGGATCTCTACGGGGATCATGAACGTGGGATTGCAGGCAGGGCCAGGATAAAGAAGAGAGACAAACTCGACAAGAAGAAATTTAAGCAAACAGAGATAACCGTTCCCAAGGCTATAAAAAGGAGGATAAAGGTCCCGGATGCTATGAGCGTAGCTGAGCTGGCAAAGAGGATGGGTGTCAAGGCAACAGAGCTCATGAAGAAATTGATGGAGATAGATATGATGGTAAGCATCAACCAGACAATTGACTTTGACTCTGCCTCTTTGGTGGCAAGTGAGTTCGGATACGAATTAGAACTATCATCCTTCGAAGAGGAGGAGATTTTTTCTGAAGAGGAGGGCACAGAAGAAGATCTTCTTTCTCGACCACCGGTGATTACAATAATGGGGCACGTAGATCACGGGAAAACATCTCTCCTTGATTATATCAGGGAATCTAGAGTTATTGACAATGAAACTGGTGGGATAACCCAGCATATAGGGGCATATTACGTCAATACCCCTCATGGAGATGTTGTTTTCCTCGATACGCCGGGACATGAAGCCTTTACTGCTATGCGGGCTCGGGGTGCGAAGGTAACTGATTTGATTGTATTGGTTGTTGCTGCTGATGAAGGAGTAAAGGAACAAACCGTAGAGGCTATTGATCATGCTAATGCAGCTAACATTCCAATCATTGTCGCTGTTAATAAGATGGACAAACCAAATGCAGATCCAGAAAAGGTCAGGAGAGAATTATCAAAATACGGCCTCGTGGCGGAGGAGTGGGGTGGTGACACCCTGTTTAATTCTATGTCGGCTAAGACAGGACAAGGTGTAGATGAGCTTCTCGATAGTATACTCCTTCAATCAGAGGTATTGGAGTTGAAGGCAAACTACAAAAAGAAGGCGAGGGGGACCATTGTTGAGGCCAGGCTGGATAAGAATTGGGGTCCGGTGGCCACTATCCTTATTCGTAATGGCGCCCTTAATCAGGGTGACTCCTTTGTCTGTGGAGAAACCTATGGCAGGGTAAGGGCGTTGCTTAACGATAGGGGACAGAAGATAAAAACGGCTTCTCCGTCCATGCCAGTTGAGGTCTATGGTATTTCCGATGTACCTATGGCTGGAGATGACTTTGTAGTAGTTCCCGATGAAAAGAAGGCCAAATTGATTAGCGAGCATAGGAAGACTAAGGCCCGGTCGGAAACCGTAACCAAGCAGGGCTCCGTTAGTCTCGATACGCTCTTTGACAGGATCAGAGAGGGTGAGGTGAAGGAACTGAACATTATAGTCAGGGCCGATGTACAGGGATCCGTAGAGGCCTTGGTAGATAATTTGATCAAACTGAGCACAGAAGAGGTGAAAGTAAAGATTATACATGGTGCAACCGGAGCAGTGACAGAAAGCGATGTGATGCTGGCCTCTGCCTCTAAGGCTATCATTATTTCCTTTAACGTTAGGGCAAATCCTGCTGTGAGGGCAATTGCAGAGAGTGAGGATGTGGATATAGGATTTTACGATGTTATTTATAAGGTTATAGAGGATATACAGTCGGCCATGGCTGGACTCCTTGAACCAGTTTACCATGAGAATATTATCGGTCGTGCAGATATCAAAGAGATATTTCATGTCTCCAAGGTGGGCACTGTTGCAGGTTGTTATGTCACTGATGGTAAGATCGAAAGGGGTGCTATGGCACGCCTCTTGCGAGATGATGTAGTCATATTTGATGGGAAGATATCTTCATTGAAAAGATTCAAAGACGATGTCAAGGATGTTCCCTCGGGTTTTGAATGTGGAGCAGGACTAGAAAACTATAATGACATAAAGCCGGGGGATGTATTGGAGGTGTATACCCTGGAAGAGACGAAGACGGAGCTTTGATTTGGTGGTCGGAACTCTCAAGCTTTCGCTCTATATCCACACCAACCAGTCACTGAAAGAAAAGAGAAAGGTTGTAAAGAGTATTGTTGCCAAGGTGCATAAAAAATTCAATGTATCTATAGCTGAGGTTGGTTCCAATGATAAATGGCAAGTGGTGGAGTTAGGGATTAGCGCTGTAGGTAATGATAGGCGATTTGTGAATTCTGCCCTCGATAATATCCTCTCTTTCCTAGATTCCCTTTACCTGGGGGAGATTATTGATTCCACTATGGAGATAGTCAATGTTTAACTATTCGTTGCTGGCTACCCGTTAGTCATTATTTAAGCAGGTCAACCAGCAACGAACAGAAACCAGTAACGAGAACTTACCGTGCTTGCAGGTAGCAGATCTCATAGGGTTGGCGACCAGATCTTGAGGGAGATATCTGACCTCCTTCTAAGAAAGGTGAGAGATAAAAGGCTCAAAGGGGTTACTCTAACTGATGTGAGGATGAGTAAGGATTTGCGACATGCCTATGTCTATTACAGCCTTTTAGGTCAGGATGAGCAGAAAAAACAGGCTCAGGCAGGCTTTGAAAGCGCAAAAGGGTTCATACGCAGAGAGATAGGTGAGAGGGTACACCTAAGATACATCCCTGATATCCAGTTCAAGTATGACATGTCTCTTGAATACGGGCAGAAGATGGAAAGGCTCTTAGAGAAGATAACCCCCCGTTAGTCAGTTATGATAGATTAGTGGCTCATATGTATGGTCGTGAATGCTATTGCGGATATTTTGAAGAAGGGTAAGAGGTTTCTTTTAGCCAGCCATAAGGATCCTGATGGCGATGCAATTGGTTCCATATTGGCCTTGGGTGAAACGCTGATCCTTTCCGGAAAAGACGTTGTGCTATTCAATGAAGGACCCATCCCGGATTCTTTTGCCTCACTGAAAGGGATAGAGAGAGTTGCAAACAGTATTAATCCGGAATCAGGGTTTGATGCCCTTTTTGTTCTCGACTGTGCTAGTCTTGAAAGGGCAGGAAATATCTCCTTCCATCTAACTAAGATTGAGCCTTTGATAAATATAGATCATCATAAGAATAATTCTCAGTTCGGTGACTTGAATCTGGTTGACCCTGATAGCTCATCTGTTGGAGAGATTGTTTATCGGTTGATAAAATTGGCTGACTTGCCCATGAATGCTCCTGTAGCGGAAAATATATTTGTAGCTATTCTAACAGATACCGGTTCATTCAGATATGAAAATACCACCAGAGAGGCATTTCATATAGCAGGGGAGATGTTGGGTTGGGGTGTCAGTTGTTGGGAGATATCACGCAAGGTTATGGATGGATATACCTTGAAAAAGCTAAGACTTCTTGAGTTGATGTTAAAAACAATGGAACTGTACCACGCAGGAAAGGTTGGATTGATCACTATTACCAAGCAGATGCTCTCAAAAGCAGGAGCTGATGATTTTGATAGTGAGAGGTTTGTGGATTACCCCAGATTTATTTCTGGTGTTGAGATAGCTGTTCTCATAAGGGAAATTGGAAGGGATTATTATAAATTCAGCTTGCGTTCCAATGATTGGGTAAATGTGGCAGATTTGGCGAATCATTTTGGCGGAGGTGGTCATCCAAGTGCGGCAGCTTTTACAAGAGAGGGGAGATTGGACTTGGTAAAGCAAGACTTTCTTAGTAAAGCAAGGAGCTTCTTGGACAGGAGATGATTCAAAGGGATGGAATAATAATAGTAGACAAGGAATCTGGGCCGAGCTCATTCAGGGTTGTTGAAAGGATCAAGAATCTCGTAAGGGCAAAAAAAGCTGGTCATGCAGGCACACTTGATCCCTTTGCAACTGGGGTATTGGCAGTTCTGTTAAACCAGGGAACGAAATTATCCCCCTTCCTGATGTCCCAGGATAAGGTTTACAAGGCGGCTCTCAGGCTTGGAATAGAAACAGATACTCAGGATTTGACGGGCAACATCATCAAGAAAAAGGACGTTGGAAGGCTAACGAGGGAGACTATCAGACAGAAGACGCTGCAATTCTTAGGCACCATAAGACAGGTTCCACCTCCCTATTCAGCTGTTCATCATAAGGGGAGAAGGGCATACGAATTGGCTCGCGATGGCATTCCTGTTGATCTTCAAGAAAGGGAAGTAAGGGTTGATTATATCAATATCTTATCGGTAGATCTCCCTACGGTCTGGATTGAAGTTGGCTGCAGCTCTGGTACCTATATCAGGTCACTTGCGGCGGACCTGGGGAGGAGTCTGGATACAGGGGCACATCTTACTTCTTTGAGAAGAATAAAGAGTGGGCCATTTCTTGTTGATAATGCCGTTACTGTGACACAAATAGCTCACCATCTATCCAATAACACAGTTGACGAGGTGATAATGCAGTTAAAAGATGCCTTGAAAGGAATGAAGGAGGCCGAAATACCCGATACATTAGCAAGAAAGATTAGAAACGGGTATAGACTGCACAGAGGGGAACTGCCTTTAGAAGATATCTCATCTTTTGATTCCGGTGGCTATCTTAAGACAGTAAGGGGGAATGAACTGGTTGCGATTTTAAGGCAAGCCAGTAATGGATATGATATCGTTAGAGTCTTTACATAAACAATGAAGGAGGAATCACAGTGGTCTTAACAGGTAAAGATAAGGTGGAGATTATTGATAAATTTAAGATTCATGAAAGAGATACTGGTTCATCGAATGTTCAGATTGCTCTTTTGACCAAAAGGATAAATGATCTTACCAATCATTTCAAGACACACCCCAAGGACCATCACTCAAGGAGAGGGCTTTTGAAGATGGTGGGTCAAAGAAGGCGCCTCTTGAACTATCTAAAGAGCAAGGATCCTGGTCAATATAGGGCTCTCATCCAGGAGTTAGGGCTGAGGAAATAGAAATTTTCAATTGTAAGCAATTAATAGAGGGTAAGAGGAATGATTATGAATGCAGAAAGCAATATCAATGGGAAAAGACTACACATTGAGACAGGCAGGGTGGCACGTGAATCCAGCGGTGCCGTTGTTGTAACAATGGGAGAGACGGTTGTTCTGGTGACAGCAGTTTCTACTGATGAGATAAGGGAAGGTATTGATTTTCTTCCATTAACGGTTGATTTTCAAGAGATGTCATATGCAGCAGGGAAGATCCCTGGTAATTTCTTCCGCCGGGATATGGGGCGACCAAGCGAAAAGGAGGTTTTAACCTCTCGGCTGATCGATAGGCCTCTCAGGCCCCTTTTCGCAAAGAACTACAATTTCGAGACACAGATAATTGCAAGTGTTTTATCCTTTGACAAAGAGAATGATCCTGATCCTTTGGGTATTTTGGGTGCATCAGCCGCGATCACCATATCTGATATCCCCTTTGAAGGGCCGGTTGGAAGTGTGCGGGTAGGCAGGGTTGATGGTAAATTCATTGCATTTCCCACATTAGAGGAACAGGAAGAAAGTGACATAAATCTGGTTGTCGCTGGAACAAGAACAGCTGTAGTTATGGTTGAGGGCGAAGGCAAGTTTGCCTCTGAAGATGACATGCTTGAGGCCATATTTTTTGGTCACGAATCCCTTCAGCCAGTTATTGACATGCAAATGGAGATGAGGGAAGCTGTGGGAAAGGAAAAGAGGCATTTTCTTCCAGCTAAAGAAGATGAGCAATTGATAACAAAGGTGGCAGGTATCGGTGAACCTCTCATAAGGGAGGTGCTATATTGTCCCGAAAAGACGGCTAGGCAAACGAAGAGGTCCGAGACCATTGACCATGTAGTAGAGTCACTAAAAGAAGAATTCCAGGATAAGGGGAGAGAGATAAAGGATGCCATTTACGATCTAGAGAAAACACTGGCCAGGCACATGATATTGAAGGAAGGAAAGAGAATCGATGGCAGGTCATTAGATGAGGTAAGGCCCATCGATTGTCTAGTGGGTGTGTTGCCGAGGGTTCATGGATCGGCCCTATTCACCAGGGGTGAGACCCAGGCACTGGTTTTGACTACTCTGGGTACTGAAAGTGATGAACAGAAGATAGAATCAATCTACGGAGACACTTACAGAACATTCACGTTTCACTATAATTTTCCCCCCTTCAGTGTAGGTGAGGCCAAGAGATTGGGAGCTCCGGGCAGGAGAGAGATTGGTCATGGTATCCTTGCAAGAAGGGCACTTCTCCCTGTTTTATTAGAGAAGGAAGATTTTCCGTATGCTGTCAGGGTTGTCTCTGAGATATTGGAATCAAACGGTTCATCTTCCATGGCGAGCGTATGCGGAGGCTCCCTTTCCTTAATGGATGCAGGCGTTCCTATGAGGGACCCAGTAGCTGGTGTTGCAATGGGTCTTATTTCAGATGGCGATGATGTAGCCATACTAACAGATATTATGGGCGATGAGGATCATTTTGGAGATATGGATTTTAAGGTTGCAGGGACAAGGAGTGGTATAACTGCCCTTCAGATGGATATCAAGATTGATGGGCTTAAAAAGGAGATAATGGGGAAGGCCTTGTATCAGGCACGAGAGGCAAGAATGCATATCCTCAATGAAATGGATAAGGCCCTATCACGATCGAGGCCAGAGATATCCAAATATGCACCAAGGATCACCGTCATAAATGTTAAGCCAGAAAAGGTAAGGGATATTATCGGTCCCGGTGGGAGGATGATCAAACATATTACCGCCACTACAGGGACACAGATAAGCGTTGATGATGATGGCAGGGTGTTAGTTGCATCCACTGAGAGTGAAGGCGCCGATAGGGCCATACAAATGATAGAAGATATAGTCAGAGAGGCGGAGATTGGCAAGTTTTATGTGGGTACGGTTACCAAGGTTGTGGATTTTGGAGCCTTTGCAGAGATCCTACCTGGCACAGAAGGCTTGATACACATATCTCAGTTAGCTCATGAGAGGGTAAACAAGGTGACTGATATACTGAAGGAGGGGGATGAGGTCTTAGTAAAGGTCATTGATATTGACAGCGACGGAAAGATTAGGCTCTCTAGGAAGGCGGCATTAGGACGCAGTGCAGATGACATATAAGAAGAGCGTTTTCGCCAACGGAACCAAGATAATTACTGAAGGTTTATCTCATGCAAAATCTGTCTCTTTAGGAATTTGGGTAAATGCGGGATCGAGAGATGAACGTGATAAAGATAGAGGCATATTTCATCTTATAGAGCACATGACTTTCAAGGGCACTCAGAGTAGATCCGCCATCCAGATTGCGAAGGATCTAGACACGATCGGCGGATTTTCAAATGCCTTTGTAGGGAAAGAACAGACCTGTTTTCATGCCAGGGTCCTGGATAGGCATCTGCAATTCTTAACCGATCTCCTTTCCGACATATTCATTAATTCAATCTTTGCTGAGAGAGATCTGGAACTGGAGAAGGCGGTCGTTCTCCAGGAGATCAGTATGGTGGAGGATACTCCAGATGAGTATGTTCAGGTGCTCTTTGACCAGACATTCTGGGCAGGAGACTCCCTGGGGAAACCGATTCTGGGCACAAAGGAGACAGTCAGTAGCATTACGAGAAGAGAGATTCTTGACTATGTGTCACGCTTTTACTCTCCTGAAAGGCTCATTATTGCGGCTGCCGGAAATGTGGACCATGACCTTTTAGTTGACTATTTCAGGACATTCTTTGAATCCCTTCCAAATCAAGATAATGGATCTGCTGCAAGGCCTATCCCCCTGACTACCCCAACGGTATCTTCC
>JABXJY010000231.1 GCA_013375385.1 Desulfobacterales bacterium | reverse complement strand
GTCACACCGGATTTGGCTTCCACCACGAAGGAATCGATTTCCCCCCCCACCACGAGAATGAGATCCTTGGGCAGGCGGTCGAGTCCCTCAGGGCTTTTGTCCCAACCTTTGCAGTCAGTGACCTCAAAGCCATTGTCCACAAAGTAGTCCCTTACAGCCTGGGTGACAGCCTCTGAGAGGCTCACCTTTTCAAGTCTTAGAAGATCGACATTTTTACCCGGCCGACGCCTGACGCCAATGATGTCTTTGTCTTTTTCTTTTCGTCTATCCTCAAATGAGCAGATGCCCACCACCTTTGCAGTGGGAGGTGCCTTCTTCTCCGAGAGATATTTCACATCCATGAGGTAGATCTTGCTTCCGGCACACCCTGAAAAGGCGGCGATAAGACCGAAGATCATCACTACAAGAAAAGCTTTTCCCTTCATGATATATTCCCTCCTTTTTCTTAGAGATTCATTGCCTCTTCTATAAGATGAATAGTAAGGTATAGTAACCCGAATGTCAAATGCGCTTGGAGCTCAAGATCGGATAACTGTGATCTTCTCATTACCAAATCATTGACAGGCTCAGCAGAGGAATAGATGGGTAGAGATTGAAGGCGAGATAGCAGGCTGGGCCAGTTGCAGGTAGCCGGTCCAGGTGGTGAAGGGTATCACTCGGTGACTCCTGGCACATTCGGTGCTTTCTCCGCTTTGAGCATGATTCTGGCATCAGCGACAACACATCTGCTTGAAGAGCACAGCACCGGATTCAGGTCGATGGATTCGATGAGCCCCTCTATTTTCATGACCAGATCGGAAAAGGCAACCAGCGTGCGGGTCAATTCCGTTACATTGACCGGTTCAGAGCCCCGGTATCCCTCGAGCAATTGGTGTGCCTTAAGACCTTTCACCATACACTCAACATCCTTTTGGGTCAGAGGTGCCATTCTCAGAGTTGTGTCTCGATAGATCTCCACCCCTGTTCCACCAATCCCGAGAAGTATCACGGGCCCAAACTGGTAATCCACCTTCGCGCCCACAATCAACTCGACTCCGGAGAGCATTTCCTCGACCAGCATGCCAGCAAAGCCTTTGATCTGGCTGAACCGATGAAAGGCCTCGCCCAATTTCTCACCGCTCTCGATGCCCACCACTACACCACCCATGTCCGATTTATGAAGCACCTTAGAGGAAATGACTTTGGCTACTACGGGATAACCGATCTTTCGGGCGAACCGAACAGCCTCTTCTAACCCGGTTGCCCACATGAATTGAGGAATATCCAGTCCAGCCAGGGAAAACAGGCGCTTGGCTTCTGGTTCCAAGACCCAGCCTAGCTCCTTAGAGGCCGAAATGATATTCTTTATCTCTGTCCTCAGCACGGCTTAGCCCTCCTCATTGCCTCGGCCAAGAGAACGGCGCCTTCAATGGAGGGAGACACAGGGATACGGTTGAGTTCAAATCCCTCGATGAGCATGCGGTATTTTTCCACGTGAGGCACATAGGCGACTAAGGGTTTCCCCTCGCGGTAGTAGACCTGGCTTAACCTGGCTCCAAGATCTGAGGTAATTCCAGGCAGATAGGGGAGAAGTAACATAATAATACAATCAATCTCCGGTATCCTGCTCAAGTAGCTGGTTGCAGAGACAAAATCGTCATCCACGGCGCTGCCTGTGAGATCAGCCGGGTTACCGAGGGAGGCGATTGTCTGTACGCTCGATGAGAGGTTTTTCCTGATTTCGTTTTGCGCCTGCTCAGGAAGGGGCGGAACGGAAAGACCATGGGCTGAACAGACATCCACGGCCAAAGCCCCATGCCCACCGCTGCCGGTAACAATACCTATCTTGCCCTCGATTGATCTTTGGTAGCAACTGAGGGACTCACAAAAGGTAACCATTTCAAGCTCATTTTTGGCCTCAACCACCCCATCATACTGGGAAAATACCTCGGAAAAGGTCTCATAGTCGCCAGCCAGAGAAGCGGTATGGCTTGACACGGCACGGCCTCCCCCGGAGCTCTTGCCAGCCTTTAAAACAATGACCGGCTTCTGGCATTGGCTGGCAGCCAGAACGAAGTCCCTGCCTTCATTCTTCCCGAAACCCTCCACATAGAAGGCAATGACCTTCGTCTCTGGGTCCTGGTCCAGATAACCGAGCAGTTCAAGCTCTTTGACAAGGGCCTTGTTCCCAATACTCACCGCCCTCGACAAACCAACTCCTTCCTCCGCAAACTTGATCATCTGGTCCACCAGGATTCCTCCGCTTTGGCTCACGAGGGCAACGTTTCCAGGATCGGGCCTGACCATGCGTTCGCTGGGAAGAAAGAAGGTGTCCACATGGGCAGGCGAATAGATACCCAGGCAATTGGGCCCAACAAAGGGGAAGTCCGCTTCTCGGGCTATGTCAACAATCCGATCCTGCAGGTCCGTGCGGCCACTTTCAGCAAATCCCCCGGAAATCACCGCTGCGGCCGCTACTCCATTCTGAACACAGTCAGACAGGATGCCGGGAACGTGTTCAGCACGAACTGCAATCACCGCCAGATCAACCTTTTCGGGAATCTCGGAGAGGTGGGCAAACACCCTTTCCCCCTGGAGAACTCCCCCCCGAGGATTCACCGGGAAGACCTTAACCGGGTAACGGAGGTGGTTTTTGTAGTAGATAACATTTGCCGGATGACGATCATTGCTCAGAGAAACACCAATGACGGCCATAGATTTCGGTTCAAATAATGCTCGAAAGTCCACCAAGCCCTCCTTTTCAAAATTGATGAGTCATCATATCTCGGGGGTAAAGGCAGCTCAGGTTTTCATGGTCATTGCTTTATCTCATTCATCGTGATAGGTGCTTCTAATATCATAAGCTCAAAGATACACGCCATTGCTCTTGCCCCCTATGTCTGTTTCAATGCGGTGTCATAAAATTTTTCAATATATTCCTTAACCATCCGCCGTGCAGAGAACCTCGGTCCATTGCTCTTTATGGATTCCTTCATAACCTTGACCCATCCGTGCGGTATGCCGTCATCGGAGACCTTGTAATAAAGGGGGATGATCTCCTTTTCCAGGATCCGGTAGATAGCCTCGGCGTCTTGCTTGTCCCGATCACCATCTGCTGCTCCCTCACCAAATGCCCAACCGTTTTTGCCGTTAAACCCCTCTACCCACCAGCCATCCATGATGCTCAGGTGCGGCACACCATTGAGGGCAGCCTTCATCCCGCTGGTTCCACTGGCTTCCAGAGGCGGCAGGGGATTGTTGAGCCAGACGTCTACCCCGTGAACCATGTACTGAGCCAACTGTTCTCCGTAATCTTCCACAAAGGCGATACGTCCCACCAGATCAGGATCGCGGGCAGCATTAAATACTCTTTGAAGGATACGTTTCGCCGGATCATCCGCTGGATGGGCCTTACCGGCAAAGATGATCTGTATTGGCCTCCAGCGATCGCTCAGGAGTTTTTTCAGGCGTTCGAGGTCATGGAAGATCAGGTCCGCCCTCTTGTAGGTGGCAAAGCGGCGGGCAAAACCAATGGTTAATATCGAGGGATCCAGCAGTGTACCTCCAGCCAGCACGTTAGAAGGACTGATACGGTCTTTCGCCCAATGCTGTCGTGCCCGTTCACGAATGGCATCGATCAATTTTATTTTTAGCCAGTAATGTGTTTTCCACAATTCCTCGTCTGGGATGTGGTCTACCAGTTCCCAAAGAGCAGGATTATCATGCTCCAACAACCAATCAGGGCTGAGATACTTATTGAACAGGAGTTCCATTTTCGGCTCGATCCATGTGGGGACATGAATACCGTTGGTCACAAAATCAATAGGAACCTTCTCCTCCGGCAACTCCGGCCAGAGACTTTGCCACATGCGACAGGCTACTTCCCCGTGGCGTTTGCTGACCCCATTGTGATATCCGGACATCCTGAGGGCAAAGGCCGTCATATTAAAACCCGCATGAGGTTCGCTCGGGTGGATTCCTAGCTGTAGAAACGCATCATGATCCAATCCCAAGGACGGCCAGTAATTTCTGAAATATTTTTCCATCAATTGAAACGGAAAGACATCATGGCCAGCCGAAACCGGGGTGTGGGTGGTAAAAACTGAGGTGCACTGCACCTGATCAAGAGCCTCCTCATA
>JABXJY010000492.1 GCA_013375385.1 Desulfobacterales bacterium | reverse complement strand
GAATTCAAGGAGTTTGTGGACAAGATGTGGGATTGGTGGATGGAGGAGGGTAGAAACCGGGAGAGACTTGGTGAACTCATCCAAAGAAAGGGTTTGCAGGAATTTCTGGAGGTAACAGGACGGAAGGCAATTCCCCAGATGATAGAATATCCAAGGGAGAATCCATACATCTTTTGGAAGGAAGAGGACGTACCAGGTGGTTTCACCAGAGATGTCCATGAATTCAGAAAAAAACATGCCAGATAGGAGGTGATGAACATGCCGTATGATCCAGAAAATCCAATGAAAGACAGGATTACAGATATCGGTCCTGCCCATTACGAGCAGTTTTTCCCGGAAATTGTTAAGAAGAACTATGGGAAGTGGGATTACCACGAGATCTTAGAGCCGGGCATTATGGTACATCATTCAGAGACAGGGGATGAGCTCTATACTGTCAGGGTGGGTGGAACCCGCATAATGAGTGTTGAACATATACGGGAAGTATGTGATATTGCAGATAAATACTGTAACGGTCATCTTCGATTTACCACCAGGAATAATATAGAGTTTCTGCTCGATGACAAATCCAAGCTGCAACCATTAATTGATGATCTAAAAACCAGGGGAAACAGATTCCCCATTGGTGGCACAGGTGCTGGTGTTACCAACATCGTACATACTCAAGGCTGGATACATTGCCATACACCGGCTACAGATGCATCTGGTGTAGTTAAATCGATCTTAGATGAATTATTTGACCATTTTCAAGGCATGAAGCTGCCAGCCCATGTAAGAATCTCTTTAGCATGCTGCCTGAATATGTGTGGTGCAGTACATGCCTCTGATATAGCCATCGTAGGAATCCACAGGAAACCTCCTATGATAGATGACGAATATCTAGAAAAGCTTTGTGAGATTCCCCTGGCTTTGGCAGCATGTCCTACTGCGGCAATCAA